>DATDEH010000017.1 GCA_036523395.1 Candidatus Limnocylindria bacterium
CTTCTGATCATCGCCGGCGAGCTGGACCGCACGGTCGAGAAGAAGATGGTCGTCGCGAACTTCCGGAAGTACGCGCGCTCGACCGCGGTGACGGACTACCACGAGTTCTCCGGCCGCACGCACTGGATCTGCCGGCAGCCGGGCTGGGAAGAGGTGGCCGACTATGCGCTGGAGTGGCTCGCGAAGCAGGTGCCCGCGACCTAGCCGCGCATACTTTCCCGCGTGATCTACGACCTCGACGCCGGCCGGCCGGAACGCCCGGCTCGTGGCGTGCGCATGACCGCCGTCACCGTCGTCGCCGTTGGGGTCGCCCTGGTGTACTTCACCGCGATGGCCTTCGCGCCCGGCCAGCGCGCCGCACAGACGCCGATCTTGACGTTCTCGACGCCGGCGCTCCCGACGATGGCAAGTCCGACCTTCAATACGCAACCGGTGCCGGATCGGACGCTCGTCCTTCCCGAGGAGGACGCGGTCAGGACGTTCCGGATCACCTCGCAGGGTCAGACCGGCCTGGTGAACAACGACTCCATTGCGACGACGTACCGGTTGCGCGCGACCGGCGACCTCGTCACGGTCGCGCCGCTGCCGCAGAGCGAGGCGCTCCCGTACACGTCGCCGCTGGACATCGATCCGCCGCTACGAGTGCGCGGCCAGCCGGCTCAGGCGACCATCACGTTCGGTGGGACGAGCGCGATCCGCTGGGTCGAGAACACCGTGGTGTTCGAGATGTCGTCGCGGACGCTGAGCGTGGCGCAGCTCGTGGAACTGGCGAACAAGCTGCGCTGACATGATCGAGGACGTCGAAGGCGCCACTTCGGAGCCGACACGACACCTCCAGGCTGTCGCGCTCTCGGCGCTCAGCGCGGCGGTCTCCCTGATCGTGCTTCTCGTGCTCGTTCTGCCTCGCTCGGAGGTGGGCGGCCCGCCGGCGGCATCGCCGGCCGCGAGCCCCAGCGCAGGCTCGTTCACGATGACTTTCGCCAGACCGGACGCGGGTGTCACGTGGAACCAGGTGTTCTCGCGCGACGGGACCGTGCTGCTGCTGTGCTTCGCCGGCAGTGACGCGTCGCCGCTCGTCTTCGCCAGGCCGGATATCTGGGGACCGTTCGCCGTCGTCGCGCCAGAAACCCCCACGGCCCGTTTGGTCCCGGTACCCGTCGCTGCGGCGAACACCGGCTGGCTCTCTGTGAACTGCGCAACGTCCGAAGTCTTCGTGCCCTGGGAGATGTTCGCGCGCTAGTACTCTCTCCCGATGGGGAGCGGCGCACTCGCGACCTTCCATGAGCCCACCCGCGACTGGTTCGAGAGCTCGTTCGCGGCGCCAACGCGCGCGCAGGAGCTCGCATGGCCGGCGATCGCGTCGGGTCAGAGCACGCTCGTGCTCGCGCCGACCGGGTCCGGGAAGACGCTCGCGGCGTTCCTCTACGCGATCGATCAGCTCCTGTACGCGGAGCCGGACGGCTGCCGCGTCGTGTACGTCTCGCCGCTGAAAGCGCTCGCCATCGATGTCGAGCGCAACCTGCGCGGGCCGCTCGTCGGCATCCGCCACGTCGCCGAGGGCATGGGCACGCCGCTCCGCGAGCCCAGCGTGGCGACGCGGACCGGGGACACCCCGGCGCGGGACCGCGCGCGCTTCGCGAAGACGCCCGCGGACATCTTCATCACCACGCCGGAGTCCCTGTACCTCGTGCTCTCGAGCTCAGCGCGCGAGAGCCTGCGGAATGTTCGGACCGTGATCGTCGACGAGATCCACGCGATGGTCGCGACCAAACGCGGCGCGCACCTCGCGCTCTCGCTGGAGCGGCTCGAGGAGCTCGCCGGCCGTCCGTTGCAGCGCATCGGCCTCTCGGCCACGCAGCGGCCGCTCGATGAGGTCGCGCGTTTCCTCGGTGGCTTCAACGCCGATGGCCAGCGCCCCGTGAAGATCGTCGACGCGGGTCACACCAAACAGCTCGACCTGCGCGTCGAGGTCCCGGTCGACGACATGTCGAAGCTGGGTACTGAGACGCTCGAGATCCGCAGTGGCCCCGCATCGCGCGCCGACGCGCGGTCGAGCATCTGGCCGGCGATCTATCCGCGGCTTCTCGAGCTCATCCGCGAGCACCGCTCGACGCTCATCTTCGTCAACAGCCGGCGCCTCGCGGAGCGCATCGCGAACGCCGTGAACGAGCTCGCCGGAGAAGAGCTGGTCCACGCGCATCACGGCTCGGTCGCGCGCGAGCAGCGCCTCCGGATCGAGGACGATCTCAAGGCGGGCCGGCTGCGCGCGCTCGTCGCAACGTCGTCGCTCGAGCTCGGCATCGACATGGGCGCGATCGATCTGGTCATCCAGGTCGAGTCGCCGCCGTCGGTCGCGAGCGGCATGCAGCGCATCGGGCGCGCCGGCCATCAGATCGACACGCCGAGCAAGGGCGTGATCATGCCGAAGTTCCGCGGCGACCTTCTCGCGTGCGCCGCGCTCACCGAGCGCATGCACGCCGGCGCGGTCGAGCAGTCGCGCTACCCGCGCAATCCGATCGACGTCCTCGCGCAGCAGATCGTCGCGATGGTCGCGGTCGAGCCGTGGACCGTCGACGACCTCGAGCGCGTCGTGCGGCGGGCGGCTCCGTTCTCCGATCTCGCGAGGCCGATCCTCGAAGGCGTGCTCGACATGCTCTCGGGCCGCTTTCCGTCGGACGAGTTCGCCGAGCTGCGGCCGCGCGTGGTCTGGGACCGCGTCGGGAATGCGCTGCGCTCCCGTGAGGGCGCCGGCCGAATCGCGCTGACGAGCGGCGGCACGATCCCGGACCGCGGGCTGTATGGAGTGTTCCTCGTGGGCGCGGAGCCGGGAAAGGGACGCGTCGGCGAGCTCGACGAAGAGATGGTGTTCGAGACACGTCAGGGCGAGACCTTCCTCCTCGGCGCGTCGACCTGGCGGGTCGAGGAGATCACCCACGACCGCGTGCTCGTCTCGCCCGCGCCCGGTGTCCCCGGGAAGATGCCGTTCTGGAAGGGGGAGGCGGCGGGACGCCCGCTCGAGTTCGGCCGCGCGATCGGCGCGCTCACGCGAACGCTGCGCGCCTCGGATCCTGCCGAGGGAACGCGCCGGCTGATGGAGAAGCACGACCTCGACGAGCGCGCCGCGCGCAACCTGCTCCAGTACCTCGCCGATCAGTACGCGGCCGCAGGCGCGGTGCCCGACGACCGCACGATCATCATCGAGCGCTACCTCGACGAGGTCGGCGACTGGCGTGTCTGCGTGCTCACTCCGTTCGGCGGAAAGGTGCACGCGCCATGGGCGATGGCGATCGGCGCGATGGTCCGCGAGCGCAGCGCTCTCGAGATCGACGTGCTGTGGACGGACGATGGCATCGTCGCGCGATTCCCCGAGGCGGACGCGCCCCCGCCCGCGGACGTCGCGCTGCCCGATCCCGATCGCGCGCAGGACCTCGTTGTCGCGCGCCTCTCGGAGACGCCGCTGTTCGCGGCGCGCTTCCGCGAGGCCGCGGGTCGCGCGCTGCTGTTGCCGCGCCGCTTCCCGGGCAGCCGCTCGCCGCTGTGGCACACACGGCGTCGCGCATCCGAGCTCATGCAGGTCGCGTCCCAGTTCAGCTCGTTCCCGATCATCCTCGAGGCCTATCGCGAGTGCCTGCAGGACGTGTTCGACATGCCCGCGCTCATCGAGGTGCTGCGCGGCATCCGCAGCCGCGACATCCGCGTCGTCACCGTCGACTCGAAGACGCCGTCGCCCTTCGCGTCCTCCCTGCTCTTCACGTACGTCGGCAACTTCATCTACGAGGGAGATTCGCCGCTCGCGGAGCGACGGGCGCAGGCGCTGACCGTCGATCCGACGCAGCTGCGCGCGCTCCTCGGCGAGGCCGAGCTTCGCGAGCTGCTCGATGCCGAGGCGCTCGCCGAGCTCGAGCTCGATCTGCAGCACCTCGCGCCGGAACGCGCCGCGCGACACGCCGACGGCGTTCACGATCTGCTTCTCCGCGTCGGCGATCTCACGCGCGACGAGTTGGCGGCACGCGTGAGCGACCCGTCAGCGCTCGATGACTGGCTTGCCGCGCTCGAGCGGGATCGCCGGACGATCTCGCTGCTCATCGGCGGCGAGACGCGGCACATCGCGTCGGAAGACGCGGCGAAGTATCGAGATGCCCTCGGTGCCGTCGTGCCGCCGGGCCTGCCCGATGCGTTCCTCAGCAGCAGCGAGCGGCCGCTTGCGTCGCTCGTGCGCCGATACGCGCGGACGCATGGTCCGTTCGGCGTCGCGGATCTCGCGCGCCGGCTCGGTCTGTCCCCGCGTCTGGTGCTGGACGCGCTGCGCGAGCTTGCCGACGCGGGCACCGTCCTGGAGGGCGAGTTCCGTCCGGGCGGGACCGGGATCGAATGGGTCGATGCCGGCGTGCTGCGGACGCTGCGTCAGCGCTCGCTCGCGCGTCTGCGCCGCGAGGTCGAGCCCGTCGAGCAGGCGGCGCTCGCCAGGTTCGCGACCGCGTGGCACGGTCTCGACGCCCCGCGCCCGGGCGAGGGCGCGCTGCTCGACGCGATCGCGCAGCTGCAGGGCGCCTTCGTCCCTGCATCCGACCTCGAGTCGCGAGTCCTTCCCTCGCGCGTGAGCGGTTATGACGAGGGCGACCTCGACGCACTCCTCGCGTCCGGTGCGGCCGTCTGGGTCGGCGGCGGCGCGAGCGGGCCACACGACGGCAAGGTCTCGATCTTCCTCACCGAGCACCTCGCGCTCCTGCCCGAGCCGCGCGACGATCGGCCCACCGGCACGACGCACCAGAAGATCCGCGACCTGCTCGCGGCGCGCGGCGCGGTGTTCTTCCCGCAGCTGCTCGCCGGTCTGGGTGGCGGCTTCACGCCCGAGGTGCTCGAAGCGCTGTGGGATCTGGTCTGGTCGGGTGAGGTCACGAACGACACGCTCCAGCCGCTGCGCGGCTTCATCCGTTCGCCCGCGTCGCGCGCGCGCCGCCGTGCGAACGCCGCGCGCCGATCGACGTATCCGACGCGCGGGTCGATGCTGGTATCGGCCGAGCGTGCCGCGATCTATTCGCGGGAGAGCGCGGGTCGCTGGTCGCTCATCGATTCCCTGCGCGTGCCGAACCTCACACCGACGGAGCGCGTCACCGCGGGCGTCCATCAGCTGCTCGAGCGACACGGCATCGTGACGCGCGAGGCGGTGCAGGCGGAGGGCGTGTCCGGTGGATTCGCCGCCGTCTACGGGGTGCTGAAGGCGATGGAGGATGCCGGCCGCGTCCGCCGCGGGTACTTCGTCGCCGGACGTGGCGCGACGCAGTTCGCGCTGCCCGGCGCCGTCGACCGCCTGCGCGTCGTCCGCGACGCGGGCTCGTCGCGCGGGGACGAGTCGGCGCCGCGTGTCGTGACGCTCGCCGCCTCCGACCCGGCGAACCTGTACGGCGCCGCGCTGGCATGGCCGGAGCGTCCGGAGGGGCGCCGCCCGATGCGGTCGGCCGGAGCGCTCGTCGTCCTCATCGACGGCGTGCTCGCCGCGTGGCTCGCGCGCGATGAGCGCGCGCTGCTGACATTCACCGACGGCGAGGAACACGAGATCGCGACGGCACGCGGGCTCATCGCGACCGCGCTCGCGGCGGAGGCGAGCCCGGACCGGCGCGCGCCGTTCTTCCTGGATGAGGTGGACGGCCTGCCGGTCGACGAGTCTCCGCTGGCGGAGCCGCTGCGCACCGCGGGCTTCACGCGCACTCCACGCGGCTACTTGAAACGAAATGCCTGAAGGCGACACGATCCACCGCGTCGCGAATGTGCTGAGACGCGCGCTCGCGGGCCGGATCGTGACGGGCTTCGAGATCGTCGCGCCGCGGATGAGCTCAGACGGCGCGCGCTTCCAGGTCGTCGGCAGCGTCGTCCGCTCGGTCGAATCGAACGGCAAGCACCTGCTCATCACGTTCGCGCGGGGCGAGGATGACGTGGTGCTTCACACGCATATGAAGATGACCGGCATGTGGCACGTGTACCGGACCGGTGAACGGTGGTGGTCGCCGCGCCATGATGCGCGCGTGATCATCACCACCGACGAGTTCGTCGCGCCATGTTTCGCGCCACCCGTCGTCGAGCTCATGACGACGAAGGAGATCGCGTTCCATGCCGTCCTGCCGGAGCTCGGGCCGGACATCATCCGAGATGAGTTCGACGAAGACGAGGCGATCCGGCGGCTGCGCGCGAGCCCCCCCGAGCGCGACATCGCGACCGCGCTCCTCGATCAGCGGACGATCTCCGGCATCGGCAACGTCTTCAAGTGCGAGGCGCTGTTCCTCGAGCGGGTCTCACCCTGGGCGCTCGTCGCCGATCTCGACGATGCGACGCTCCAGCGGCTCGTCACGCAGGCGCGGAAGCTGATGCGCCTCAATCGCGACGGGGGCGAGCGTCGCACACGTTTCGCGCTCAACCCCGCGGAGGGGATGTGGGTCGACGAGCGCACCGGTCTCCCGTGCCATGTCTGTGGAACGCCGGTCGCGTGGGGCTACCACCCGAGTGAATTCCGGAAGAGCTGGTATTGCCCGCGGTGCCAGAACGTGCAGTGGGCACCGACGACGGCGGAAGAGATCGGGCGGCTGGCAACGATGACGGCGGCCCGGATGTCGCCACCCGGGCCGCCGGCCAGTCGCTAGAGGATGCCCCGGTCCGCGAACGCTGCGTGGACCTTGTTCGCCGCCTGATTGCCGTAGAGGCGCTGCGCGGTGTTGACGGTGCGAGTGGCGAGATCGGTCATCGTGGTGCCGGGGAAGTCGAACTGCGCCTCGAGGATGACGGTGTCGGCCTTCACGTTGCCGAGCGCGTTCCGGATGTCCCAGAGGGCGCGTGACCAGATCCGTCCGTCGTGGTGGACCTCACCGTTGAGGTCGATGGGGTAGTGCAGATCGTTGTCGACGCGTCGGAGGCAGTGCGGAGAGGTGGACCGGTAGCCCTCGCTGATCGCGCCCGCCTCTTCCGAGGCGAACGAGAAGTTCTGCGAGAAGTGGACCGCGTGGCCGTACTCGTGAAGGATCACCTCGGCGTCCTCCGCGTCGTCGACGCCGCCTTTGCCGAACCGAAGCTCGTCCTTTGTGCGTCGTCGCGAACGAGCTGTCGAGTCCCCACTGGTTGATCCGCACGCGCTGTGGCTCTTTATTGACCGCGCGGAAGGTCGAGCCGAAGCCGAGGCTCTGGATGTACTTCTGCGCCTCGGTGATCCAGTAATACGCCATGACCTGCTCGCACTCGTCGTCGTGGCGGTTGTAGATGAAGGAATTCGTCGTCGAGTACGCGGGGTTCCCGGTCTCGCTGACGACCACCGCCCAATCGCCCGACAGGAATCCGCTCCCATCGAGGTTGGTGAGCGTCCGCACGACGTAGGCCGGCTGGAGCGCGGCGTAGTCCTCGTCGTTCTGATCCCTCGGCGACTGGTCCTGAAGCTGTGCCACGGGGTTCGGGAAGAACACCCGGCCGCTTCCGGTACTCGTGCCCGGGCCGGGCTTCGTTCCATACGCGTCGCCGCCGGACAGGACGAGAAGCGCGATGACCGCGAAGAGCGCGAGCAGCTGTCACATGAGAGCCCTCCCCTTTTCCGTGTAGGCCCGAAGACTACCGGCTCAGCCTGCCGGTGCGACTGTCACGTTCCGTCGCTCCGCCTGAAGCTGCCCCGTGCCTAAAAGAATGAGACCGAGCGAGATGAGGACGACCGGGGGCGCGAAGAGCAGGGCAGCTATGAGGCTTTCTTGAGCTCGGCGACGACCCGGCCGACGGCTTCCTTTGCGTCGCCGAACAGCATCCCCGTCTTGGGATCGAGATACAGCTCGTTGTCGATGCCGGCAAAGCCCGGCTTCATCGAGCGCTTGATCACGATGATGTTCTGGGCCTGGTCCACGTTGAGGATCGGCATCCCGTAGATCGGGCTCGTGGTGTCCTTGCGCGCCGCAGGGTTCGTCACGTCGTTCGCGCCGATCACCAGTGCGACGTCCGCGCGCTGGAAGTCTTCGTTGATCTGCTCCATGTCGAAGAGCTTCTCGTACGGGACGTTCGCCTCCGCGAGCAGCACGTTCATGTGGCCCGGCATGCGACCGGCGACCGGATGGATGGCGTACTTCACCTCGATGCCCTTCGCCTCGAGCAGGTCCGCGAGCTCGCGCACGTTGTGCTGCGCCTGTGCGACCGCGAGCCCGTAGCCGGGCACGATGATCACGCTCTGCGCGTAGCCGAGCAGGATCGCGGCATCCTCAGCGCTGACCTCGCGGAAGGAGCGGCCGTCGTCCGTCTTCGCGCCCGCCGTCACCGTGCCGGCGGCGCCGAACGCGCCGAAGAGGACGTTCCCGAGCGAGCGGTTCATCGCCTTCGACATGAGGCGGGTGAGGATGGTTCCCGAGGCACCGACGAGGGTGCCAGCCACGATGAGCATCTGGTTGCCGATCGAGAAGCCAGCCATCGCGACGGCGAGCCCGGTGTACGCGTTCAGGAGCGAGATGACGACCGGCATGTCGGCTCCACCGATGGGCATGACGAGCGCGACGCCGAACGCCAGAGCGATCAGCCCGACCAGACCGAGCACGAGCTCTCTCGGCGCGGCGATCATGCCCGCAGCGTCGGCCACCAGCACCAGCGCGAGCAGGAGCATGCCGCCGAAGAGCCCACCGGTGACGAGCTGCTGGCCCGCGTACTTGAAGGCCTTCGCGTCGATGAGGCCCTGCAGCTTGCCGAACGCGATGATGCTGCCGGAGAACGAGACCGAGCCGATGATCAGACCCAGCAGGATCGCGACGACCTCGCCGACCGACGCGCCGCCCGCGCTCGCCGCGCGCAGGTACTCGAGCAGCGACACCAGCGCCGCCGCGCCACCGCCTGCGCCGTTGAAGATGGCGACCATCTGCGGCATCGCGGTCATCGGGACCTGTCGCGCGCCGACGACCCCGATGACCGTGCCGATCGCCATCGCTGGTAGGACGAGGATCCACGCGGCGGCGACCTGCTGCTCGAGGAATGTCGCGATGACCGCCGCGAGCATGCCCGCCGCGGCGACGCGGTTGCCCATCTGCGCGGTGGTCGGACCGGAGAGTCCCTTCAATCCGAATATGAAAGTGATCGCGGCGATCAAGTACACCCACGGAACGAGCTCACGAAGCTGTTCCACTACTTCTTCTCCGCGGGCTTCGCCGGTCGCGGGCGCGCCTTGAACATCTGCAGCATCCGGTCGGTGACGACGAAACCGCCGACGACGTTGATCGTGCCGAGCACGACCGCGAGGAAGCCGAGCAGCGTGCCGAGCGGCCCCGGCAGCGCGGTCGCGACGAGCAGGGCGCCGACGATGATGATCCCGTGGATCGCGTTCGCGCCCGACATGAGCGGCGTGTGCAGCGTGCTCGGGACCTTGGAGATGACCTCGTTGCCGACCCAGATCGCGAGCATGAAGACATACGCGCCGAGAAGGACCTCGTTGCTCACGCGCGCGCTCCCGCGGCCGCCGGCTGCATCGCCTTCTTCACACCCTCGTGGACGACCTCACCACCGTGTGTGATGACCGTGCCCTTCACGACCTCGTCGCCCAGGTTGAGGTCGAACGTTCCGTCCTTCTTGATCATCAGCGCGAGCAGGCTCGCGACGTTGCGCGAGTACATCTGGCTCGCGTGGAACGGCATCGTTGCCGGGATGTTGAGCAGGCCGATGATCGTCACGCCGCTCGAGACGACGGTCTTGCCGGGTTCGGTGAGCTCGACGTTGCCGCCGGTCTCGGCCGCGAGGTCCACGATTACAGAGCCCGGCTTCATCGTCGGGATCATCTCCTTGGTGATGAGCACCGGTGCCTTGCGACCGGGGATCGCGGCGGTCGTGATGATGATGTCGTTCTCGCGCGCGGCCTTGGCGAGGAGCTCGACCTCTTTGCGGTGCGCCTCCTCGGAGAGCTCTTTCGCGTAGCCGCCGGCGCCGGCCCCGCTCTCGCCGAGGTCGATCTCGAGGAACTTCGCACCGAGGCTCTGCACCTGCTCCTTCACGACGGGCCGGGTGTCGAACGCCTCGACGACAGCGCCGAGGCGGCGCGCCGTCGCGATGGCCTGAAGCCCGGCCACGCCGGCGCCGATGATCAGCGCCTTCGCAGGCGCGATCGTGCCGGCCGCCGTCGTGAGCATCGGGAAGAACTTCGGGAGCGCCGCCGCGGCGAGAAGGACCGCCTTGTAGCCCGCGACGGTCGCCTGTGACGAGAGCGCGTCCATCGGTTGCGCGCGGGTGATGCGCGGGATCGCGTCCATGCTCAGCGCGGTCATCTTGCGCTCGGCCAGCGTTCTCGCGAGAGCGATGTTGACCAGGGGCTGCAGGAAGGCGATCAGGACCGTCCCCTCGCGGAGTTTGCCCACCTCCGCGTCGGTCGGGCGCTGCACCTTCGCGACGAGCTCGGCGTCAAATGCGTTGTCGACGAGCTGCGCGCCGGCCTTCTCGTAGGCGTCATCCGGGAACGCGGACGCAACGCCCGCGCCGCGCTCGACGACGACCGTGTTCCCCGCCTTCGCGAGCCGCCCGACCGTCTCGGGGACGAGCCCGACACGCGTCTCGCCGGGCATGGTCTCCTTCGGGACGCCGATCTTCATTGGACGACGAAACGCTAGCAGGTGCGCTGACGCGTTGCGCGCGGTACCGTGCGCGGCGGGATGGAAGGTATCTGGGCGGTGCTGCGGGAGCGGCTCGACTACGCGTCGTTCGTGCCGCGGCTCGTCCCCGACATCGAGCGCGCTGAGCTCCGCCGGCGCGACGGCAGCACGTACTACGTGCTGAAGAACCCACGTGGCGAACGCGGCGCGGGTCTGTACGTGCGGCTCGAGCCGGAGGATCTACGCCTCGTCGATCTCATGGACGGCCAGCGGTCGGTTCAGGACATCCTGGTCGTGCATCTCGAGCAGCAAGGCACCTTCGCCCTCGACCGCCTGGCTCGAGTGACCGCGGTGCTCGGCGCGAACGGATTCTTCGGCGAAGAGCGCGCGCCCGTCTACGAGAAGCTGGCTGCGCGACGGGCGATGCGCGATCCGCTGACGCGCGCGTCGATGCTCCTGCGCAAATTGATCATGTGGGACATCGCGCGGTGGAATAACGCGGACCGCGCGGTGGATGCGATCTACCGGTTCGGCGGACGCCTCGCGTTCACGCGGATCGGCGGGACGTTGCTGGTGCTTCTCGCGCTGGCGGGGATCGTCGTCTGGATCCGAGAGCTGGGCACCGGACGTCACGGGCTCGCGACGGTGAATGGCAACTACACGCTGGGGATCCTCGCCTTGACTCTCCTGCAGGTCGTCTCGATCTCCGTCCACGAGGCCGGACACGCGCTGGCGATCCGACATTACGGCCGTCGGGTCCGCCGCCTTGGTCTGATGATCTACTACCTCTTCCCGTGCGCGTACGTCGACGCGACCGACATGGCGATGTCTTCGCGCGGACAGCGGATCGTCGTCTCCCTCGCGGGTCCCATCGGCGGCGCGACCGTCGGTGCGATCTGCGCGTTCATCGCGGCGTTCGAGGGCGGCATCGTCGGAAGCGTCGCGTTCCAGGGGGCCAGCCTCTTCACTTTTCAACTGGTGCTCAACCTCCTCCCGATCCTCGAGCTCGATGGATACAACGTGCTCGTGGATCTGCTGGACGCTCCATTCCTCCGTCAACGCTCGATGGCGTTCGCGCGGACGGCGATCGTTCGGAAGCTGCGACGTCGCGAGCGCTGGTCACCCGGGGAGGTCGGTCTCGGTCTATTCGGGGCCATAGCGATCGTCACGTCTGTCCTCATCCTCGTCTTCTCGCTCACCCTGTGGCAGTCGCGGGTCGCCACCGCGGCGAAGGAGCTGATCGCCTACGGACCGGTCGGCGTGCTCGGCCTCGCCCTGCTCGTCGTTGTCTTCGTCGGCCCTCTGCTGGTGGCCCTCGTGGCGCGGCTGGTCGGCGCGGTCCGTACCTTCGCGCGCCTACGCGGCGCGCGCGCGCGTCAGGCGCGGCTCGGGACCGTCCAGGAACGTGCTGCGGTGCTGGCGCGCGTGCGCTTCTTCGCCACCCTCTCCCGGCCAGCGCTCCTCGCCATCGCCTCTCACCTTGAGGAGCAGCCGGTGGAGGTCGGCGCGACCGTCGTGGTGGCCGACGAGGTGGGCGACCGGTTCTACCTCGTCCGCTCCGGACGGCTTCAGGCCATCGGACGCGACGGAGAGGTCCTGGGCACGATCCTCGCCGGGGAGGGCTTCGGCGAGATGGCGCTGCTGGATCGCAAGCCGCGCGGCGCGACGGTCCGCGCGCTGGAGCCGTGCGAGCTCTGGTCCCTGGACCGCGGGCACTTCGAACGCTGGGTGCGCGACCGTTACGAGGTCGCCGCCCGCATCCGCGCGTCAGCCGAGGAGCGCGCCGCGCTGGCCTCGCTGCCGTTCTTCCGAGGCCTCGACGCACTGGAGCTCGACCGGATCGCGGCGCGGCTCGTCACCCGCCGGGTGCCGGCCGGCCAGACCGTCTTCTCGGAGGGAGATCCAGGGGACCGTTACTACGTCGTCCGCGACGGCCAGGCGGAGGTGTCGATCGCCGGCGACGTCGTCCGGAGCCTGGGCCGGGGGGATTCGTTCGGGGAGCTGGCCCTTCTCTACGGGCATCCGCGGACCGCCACGGTGACCGCCCGGACGGATCTGGTGCTGGCCGGGCTCGGCCGGGAGGACTTCCTACGCCTCGTCCGGGGCTCCCGGGAAAAAATAGGCGAATTCCGCGCGCGAACGGCGCATTATGTCGGCGCCGGGCTGGGCTCGGCGGCGCGAGGAGCGTGAGGAAGCGGGGAGTGTGACAGGTTGGACTGCTGGACATGCGAGCGGACTGCCTTGGGAGCGTGTCGCTTTTGCGGCCGCGGCACCTGCCGCGAGCACGCGAAGACGCACCCGTTCCTCATCGATGTGTTCCGCGGCAACAAGCACCAGACGCTCCGTGCGCTCGTCGTCGAAGACGCCCTGCACTGTGGCGTCTGTCGGCCGCGCGGCGATCCGGTCGATCTGCCTGAGCTTGAGTAGTAGAGGGGGGTAGGGAAATAGCCGAATGTCATCAGGATTACAGAGGACGCGTCGTACCGGTGGACGAAGCGCGCTTCGGTCAGGACCAATCTGCCGGCAGCACCAAAACGCAGGAGGATTGACATGTCGAAGGATGCACTCGCAAAAGTCGTCCAGCGCGCAATCAGCGACGCCGCCTTCCGGCGCCAGCTGAACTCGGACCCCACCGGCGCGCTTCGCGGTTTCGATCTCAGCACCGATGAGCTGTCTGCGCTCCGCACCGGCGATGCGGGCCGTCTCTCCACCTTGGGCATCGACCAGCGCATGAGCAAGGCGTTCGCGATCGGAGGCGGGCTCGCTTCCACGCGCATGTCCCAGAGTGATCTGACGCCGGGCGGTGGTCCCTCGATGGTCGACGACGCCTCGGGCGCGTCTGCCAAGACGGTCATCCCCGCAGACCCGACACGGCCTGGTGGCTCCGCCGATCTCGATGGTGGGATCAGCGGTACGAGCACGGTTCGCGCGGGCGACGACTACAAGTTCGCCGGCCGAGTGGCCCCGGAAGGTGGCAGCTCAGTCCGGACCGGCGACGACTGGAAGTTCACCGACCGCGTGGCCGCGGACACTGGCAACACAGTCCGGACCGGCGACGACTGGAAGTTCGCGGACCGCGCTTCACAGGGCGCCGTCGCACCGGTAGAGGGTTCGCCTGAGGCCACCGCGCTTGAGAACAAGGCCAGCGGTGGTATGGCGAACTACCCAGCGCACGACGGACTCGCTGGCCCATCAGGTGCTAGCTCGGTCCGCGCCGGCGACGACTGGGCTCGCAACAGCGCAGGGATCGCGGACTCCGGTCGCATCGGCTCTGCGCGTCTCGACGACGCCAGCGGCGCGGCCGACAAAGCGAGCGTGATCCACGACGACCCCAACGGTTTCCTCGCAGCGAACGCCGACGCGGGCGGCTCGGTCGTCAGGGCGAACGTGATCCACGACGACCCGAATGGCTTCCTCGCGGCGAACGCCGACGCGACAGGCGGAGCGGACATGCCGACGACTGCGTTCATCGACGAATCAGAGAGCTATCTGACCAAGGTCGGCTACGACGCGACCGCGGATTCGGCCAGCGGTGGCGCGACCGCGATCCACGACGATCCCGATGGCTTCCTCGCCGCGAACCAGGACGCGAGTGGCGCTGACAGCGCAACCCCGACCACGGACGCCGAGGGCGGACCGCACATCACTCCATAGGAACGATCCACGCGGGTGGCATGGGGAACGAGCGGCTCGAAAGAGCCGCTCGTTTCGTCTAGTAGCGGATCTCTCTTTTCAGCAGCGCCGGATCCACGATCTCTACCTGCCCGCGGCCGAGCTTCACCCCGCCGCGGCGCTCGAGATCCACGAGCACGCGGTTCACCGCGACGCGCGTCGCGCCGACGAACGAGGCAAGGTCCTCCTGGGTCAGCAAGATGACGTTCGGCGCGCCGAGCAGCTCGTTCTGATCGAGCAGGAGCTTCGCGACGCGCCCGGGCAGATCCAGGAACACGAGATCCTCGATGTGGCCGGTGCTGCGACGGATGCGCGTCGCGAGCAGTGCGAGGAGCTGCCGCATCGCGTCGGGACTGCCGCGCAGCACGTCCATGAAGTCGCGATTCGCGAGGGCGAACGTGGTCGTCTCCGTGATCGCGGTGACGGTGGCGGAACGCGGCCCCTCGTCGAAGAGCGAGATCTCGCCAAAGACATCACCGCCGCGGTGCAGCGCGATCACGACCTCCTGCCCACCCTCTTCGGGCACGGAGACCTTCACGGTGCCGGACGCGATGAGATACACGTGGCCCGCGGGATCGTCGCGGTGGAAGATGACCTCGTTGCGCTGGAAGTGCTTCGAGCGCATCCGCGCCGCGAGCTCGAGACGCTCGCGCTGTCCAAGCGGCGCGAAGACCGGCGAGTGCGCGAGGACGTCCGCGATCCCCGTCGCGTCCACGGGACTATGCGGCGACCCCGACGAGCTTCTCGAGACGCGGTCGGACCTCGTTCGCGAGCCGTTCCATGCTCTCCGTGTCGTAGGGATAGGCGAAGCCGACGATGTAGCCGCGGATCCCGACGTCCCAGTAACGCTTGAGGTGCGTCGCGACCTCGTCGTTGTTCCCGATGAACGCGTTGGGGCGGTTCATGCCGTGATGGTGCTTCGCGATCTCGGAAAGAACGGCCTCGCCCTCAGCTTTCGTGTCGCGGACCACGAGCCAGCTGCCGCCATACGGCTCGACCTGCGAGGGATCGCGACCGGCGTCGGCGCAGTGCTGGCGCAGGATCTCGAGCTTGCGCGCCATCGTCTCCGGCGGACCGAAGCCGTGCCACATGTCCGCGTAGCGCGCCGTGGTGCGCAGCGTCTTCTGCTCGCCCCCGCCGCCGATCATGATCGGAAGGCGCTTCTGCACGGGTCGCGTGTTCAGCACCGCGTTCCTGAGCGTGTAGTACCTACCCTTGTAGGTCACGCGCTCGCCCTCGAGGAGGGCTCGGATGACCTTCGCCCCCTCGGCGAAGCGGCGCGAGCGCTCGCCCGGCGTCCCGAGATCGATCCCGTATGCCTTGTGCTCGGTCTGATTCCATGCGGCGCCGATGCCGCAGATCGCGCGGCCGTTCGAGACCTGATCCAGCGTCGCGGAGATGTTCGCGATCACGGCCGGATGGCGGTAGGTGATACCCGACACCATCGCGCCGAGGCGCACGCGCTGCGTGACCGCCGCGAAGGCGGCCAGGATCGTCCAGGCTTCGAAGTTCGGCCGCTCCTCCTCACCCGAGAGCGCGTAGAAGTGGTCCCAGGTCCATACGGAGTCGATGCCGATGCGGTCGGCGAGCTGCGCGGCATCTCGCATCGCGGGCCAGGTCGTGTTCTGCGGCCAGAGTTGGAAGCCGAGTTTCATGAGCGAACGCGAAGCGTATGCTCCTTTTTCTCATGGCGCTCGACACCAAGCGACCGACCGACACCGCCGCGGTCGTGAGGGACACCAAGGACCACGTCCTCGTCTCATGGTCGGCGCAGGGCGCTCTCTCGCCGCTCGTCATCACCGGCGCGAAGGGGTCCTGGCTATACGCCGGCGAGCGGCGGATCCTCGATTTCTCTTCCGGCCTCATCAACGTCAACCTCGGCCACGGTCATCCGAAGGTCGTGCGCGCCATCCAGGAGCAAGCCGCGAAGCTGTGCTACGTCACGCCGTCGTTCGGTGAGGAGAGCCGCGCCGAGCTCGCGCGCCTCATGGCCGACATCACGCCCGGTGATCTCACCAAGACGCTCTTCACCACCGGCGGCAGCGAGGCCAACGAGCACGCCCTCCGCATCGCGCGCATGTACACCAAGCGCCACAAGGTCCTCACGCAGTGGCGCTCCTTCCACGGTCAGACGCAGGGCGCCGCGACGCTCGGCGGCGACAACAGGCGGTGGGCGAACGAGCCCGGCATCACTGGCGTCGTGCGTTTCCTGAATCCCGACCCGTACCGTTCGATGTTCGGCAACGACGCGCAGAAGGCGCTCGCGCATGTGGAGGAGGTCCTCTGGTACGAAGGCCCCGACTATGTCGCGGCGATCTTCCTCGAGCCGATCGTCGGCAGCTCCGGCCTCATCGTCCCACCCGAAGGCTTCATCCGCGGACTGCGCGCGCTCTGCGACAAGCACGGGATCCTGCTCATCCTCGACGAGGTCATGACCGGCTTCGGTCGCACCGGCAAGTGGTTCGCGGCGGAGCACGATGGCGTCGTGCCGGACATGATGACCTTCGCGAAGGGCGTGAACTCGGGCTACGTCCCGCTCGGCGGCGTCATCGTCGACGAGCCGATCGCGAAGCACTTCGACACCAACGTCCTGTGGGCGGGGCTCACGTACGCCGGCCATCCCCTGGCGTGCGCGGCCGGCGTGGCCACGATCGAGGCGTATCGCGAGGACGGTCTCATCGAGCGCGGCGCGCGCAGCGGCGAGCTCCTGATGCGCCAGCTGCGAGCCGTCGCCGAGCGTCACCCGTCGGTCGGCGACGTGCGCGGCAAGGGACTGTTCATCGGCATCGAGCTCGTGAAGGACCGTAGGACGAAGGAGATGCTGGAGCGCTGGAACGGACCGTCGGCGAAGCTGCAGACCGCGATCAAGAACGCGCTCATGCAGCGCGACGTCTACATCCTGAACCGCTGGAACATGCTCTTCATCGCGCCGCCGCTCAACGTCACCGAGGACGAGATCGCATTCGGCGTGAAGGCGATCGACGAAGCGTTGACGGTCGCCGACCGGTACGCCGCGACCGGCGAGCTGTAGGGACGGGTTCTGGCCGAGCACGCACAAGTTTCGGCCGCGATCGACTCAGCCGGCGTTGGGGAGTTCGACGGCGATGAGTGGGCCGGTGGCGAATGCGTTCTCCACCGTTCGCGGTCAAACGCCGTGGTGATGCGGGGGCCGCGAACGCGAATGAAGAGCGCGTGACTCTGAGCTAGACGATCCAGCGCGTGCGCGCGCGACGATGTGTGTCCGCGCCGTCCGCACCGATGAGGTTCGCGAGGACACCGAGGACGCCGAGCGCGCTGATCGCGATGAGAAGCTCCATTTCGACCTCCGTTCACGGATAGAACGGAGCCGTGGCGCCCCGTGTGAGATGAGGCTAGGCCGTGAGGGTCGGCGCGACATCCCTCAGAGCGGGGATTATTTCCCGGCCGTAGGTCGCGAGGATCTCCTCCTCGTCGCCGCTCATGAGGTAGATGTTGAACTGCTTCACGCCGACGGCGGCGAGCTTTCGGAGCTTCGCGATGTGCGCTTTTGTATCGCCGATGACACAGAAGCGTTCCACCGACTCATCGTCGACGAACGCCGCGTTCGATGACCCCGATTCAGCGTGGTGCTGGTAGTCGTATCCAGGCCGGCCGCGAACGTATGCGGTCAGTTCCGCCGGTAGTCCCTGCTCGCCGTATCGCTTCACAAGATCGACGACGTGATTGCTCACGAGGGCGGGGAACCAACGGACCGCGTCGAGCGCGCGTTTTCGGTCACCGAGGTGCGCCGGCGCTGCGGCCATGACGGCGACCGAGTTCGGGTCGCGACCCGCGTCGCGCGCGCCTTGTTGCAGGAGGCCCACACACCAGCCCACGAGGCTCGGGTCGGCGAGCTGGATGATCGCGCCGTCGGCGACTCGCCCCGTGAGCTCGAGCGCTTTGGGTCCGTAGCCGGCGATCCACACCGGCAGCCGGTAGTTCTCTACCCAGTCGAGACGCAGCTTCGTTCCCTCGTACGTGACCTCACGGCCCTCGCAGAGGTCGCGGATCACCTTGGTCGCCTCCTCGAGGCTCGCCAGCGTCGTCGGGGCCTTTCCCAGCACGCGCCGCGCGGAGTCGCCGCGGCCGATGCCGAGATCCATGCGGCCTTTGGAGAGGAGCTGGAGGACGGCGAGGGTGCTCGCGGTGACCGATGGCTCCCGCGTCGCGGGGTTCGTGACGCACGTCCCGAGCCGCATGCGCTCGGTGTTCTGCGCCATCAGCGTGAGGAGCACGTAGGGCTCTTTCCAGAGCACGTGGCTGTCGAAAAGCCAGCCGTAGGTGAAGCCGCTTTGCTCCGCGAGCCGCGCGAGGCTGACCGCGCGCTCGAGCGTGACGTCCGGCTTCAGGGTGAACCCGAACTCCATAGGAGCCGCGAGTCTAGAAGCCCGGCCAGACGTCCTTCAGGATGCTGCGCTCGAACTGCGCGAGCTCGTGGCTGTACGCGTCGAACTGTCCGCGCCGGATCGCCTCGAGCGCGCGATCGTGATGGTCGAGCGCCCTCCCCTCGCGGCTGTCGTAGCCGAAGAAGTAGGCAGCCACGTCGAGTACAACGAGTGCGCCTGCGAATACCAAGAGTTCCATTGGACTCCGCCTTTCATTCCGGCGGTGTAACCACCGTTGCCAGCAACAGTGGTGTATGCTGTAACCAGCGTCAAGGCCTACGGAGGTAACATGCGAGACATTCCGAGAGCGGACCACGATTTCGAATTCGTGGGTGGCTCGGTCGCGCTCGACTTCGCGAACACCCTCGGCGGCATGCACACCGCACCGACCCACGAGCACCTCGTCGAGTACGCGGATCTCGTTGAGTTCGGTCGCAGCGCAGGGACGCTGGCGCGCCCCGAAACGCGGCGACTCGCCGAAGAGGCCGCCCGGCAGCCCGCACGGGCCGCTGGCGTGCTGCGCCGCGCGATCGCGCTGCGCGAGGCGATCTGGCGCGTCTTCGACGCCTTCGCGAAGAGCGAGCGCGCCGATCCTGCCGACTTCGCCACGATCCAGGGGGAAGAGCTCGCCGCGTTGAAGCACGCGCGCTTCGCGCAGAGCGGATCGGACGTCGCCGACCGATGGTCCGACGAGCTGTTGCTGGACCGACCGCTGTGGGACATCGCCCGCTCCGCAGTGGAGCTGCTTCGCTCGAAAAGCGATCTCTCCCGTGTTCGCGAGTGCGGTTCCGACACGTGCGAATGGCTCTTCATCGACAAGAGCCGCAATCACAGCCGTCGGTGGTGCGATATGAACGACTGCGGCAACGTTGCCAAGGTCCGTCGCTTCCGGGCGCGACAACGCGCGCCTACGACGAAGGCGTCTCGCTAGACCACTCGCTCGCGCGCTCGATCTTCATGCGCACGAACGGCCGTCCCGCCAGCGACAGCGTTTCGTACTGCGCATACTTCGCGAGGAGCTGAGCCGCAGCCTTGTCGCGTTCCTCGCCGTTCTCGAGGATCGTCGCCACGCCCTCGAGCATGACCCACGCGAGTCGCGACCAGTCCTCGTCGTAGCGGTCGATCACCACGGCGACGCGGCCGTTCGTCTCGATGTTCCGCACGCGGCGCAGCGCGTGCCAGTCATCGTCGCGCTTGGGCTTGCGATCGAGTGGTGTGTACAGGACGTCGTCGCTCCAGACGAACACGATCGGCACGACGTGCGGCCGCGCGTATTGATCCGAGGTGGCGAGATGCCCCACGCGAGCGGTCGAAAGGAGGTCGCGCGCGCCGGCGGAGAGACTAGGCACGGAGGCGGGGAAGGATCTCGCGCGCGTAGAGGCGCATCGCCCGCTCCTGATCCTTACCGGGGAAGTGGAAGACCAGGTGCGTGAAGCCCCACTCCACGTAGCGGCGGATCTTCTCGACGTGCTCGTCGGGATCGGTCGAAACGATGAAGCGCGTGTGCGCCTTGTCTGCCGCGGCCTCGGCGCGGCGCTCCATCTCGCGGGGATCCTCGACCCCCGCCTTGTCCTCGGGTGGTAACGCGAGCGCGGCCCACTCGCGTGTGTCGGCCATGGCGCGGCTGCGGTCCGTATCGAACGAGACCTTCATCTCGATGGTGCGCTCGATCTTCGCCGGGTCGCGTCCCGCCTCGCGCGCTCCGGTCTCGACCGCGGGCAGCAGCGTCTCGCGATAGAGCTCGTCGCCTTTCCCACTGGTGCAGATGAAGCCGTCCGCCTCCTTGCCCGCGTAGGTCGCGGTCTGCGGACCGGCGGCGGCGATGTACAGCTTCACGCCATCCTTCGGCTTGTCGAAGATCTTCGCCGCGCGCGTCTTGAAGTACTTGCCGTCGAACGTAACGTAGTCCTCCGACCACAGCAGCTTCATGAGCTTCACCGCCTCACGCAGGCGTCGGAAGCGCTCCGCGGGCTCCGGCCACTCGGTCGCGAGGACCGGCGTCTCGTTCATCGACTCACCGGATCCGACGCCGAGGAAGAAGCGATCCGGGAACAGCAGCGCGATCGTGGCCGCGGCCTGCGCCACGATGGCCGGGTGGTAGCGGAACGTCGGCGTCACCACGCTGGTGCCCATGCGCACCCGCGACGTCTTCGCGCCGATCGCGCCGAGCCAGGCCCACGAGAAGGGCGCGTGGCCACCGGTATCGCGCCACGGGTGGAAGTGGTCGCTCACGACGACGCTGTCGAAGCCGAGCTCCTCCGCGAGCACGCCGTACCGTAGGAGATCGGCGGGCGCGAATTGCTCCGCGGACGCTTTCCAGCCGAGTGTCAACATGGCCCGCACATCCTATGAGGAAGTCGTGACGCAGCTCACCGTCACCGCGATCAACGGTCTGCCGGAGATCCTGCCCGGCAAAGAGCTCGCGACCCTGATCCGCGACGCCGCGCGCGCGCAGCGTGAAGCGATCCGCGACGGCGACATCGTGGTCATCGCGCAGAAGATCGTTTCGAAGAGCGAGGGCCGCATCGTGCATCTCGCCGACGTCGTGCCGGGCGAGCGTGCGCGCGAGATGGCCGCCGAGGCCGGCAAGGACGCGCGCCAGATCGAGGTCGTTCTCGGGGAGTGCGCGAAGATCGTGCGCTGGGAGCGCGGGATCCTGATCTGCGAGACGCACCACGGGTTCGTCTGCGCGAATGCCGGCGTCGATCGCTCGAACGCGGGGGCGCCGGACACGGTGGTGCTCTTGCCGGTGGATCCAGACGCGTCGGCGACGCGGCTGCGCGACGCATTCCGTGCGGCGACAGGGGCGACCGTTAGCGTCGTCGTGACCGACACCTTCGGGCGCGCGTGGCGCGAGGGTCACACCAACGTCGCGATCGGCATCGCCGGGCTTCCCGCCCTCAAACGCTACGTCGGCCAGCGCGATCCGGAGGGCTATGAGCTGCGCGTGACCGAGATCGCTGTCGCGGACGAGATCGCCGCGGCCGCGGAGCTCGTCATGGGCAAGCTGGACCGCTGCCCGGTCGCTCTGGTGCGCGGATTCACGCTCGACGAGCCCGCGGAGACGGCGCAGGAGTACGTTCGGCCCGCGGACCGCGACCTGTTCCGCTAGAAATACCGAGGGGTGTGCGAGTGAAACGGGAACTGACAGTGGCCGAGCGCGATTTCCTTCATGAGACGCGCTTCGCGGTGCTCGGCACGACCAACGAGAACGGGTCCGCGCACCTCACGGTCATGTGGTACGTGCTCGAGGGTGACGAGATCATGTTCAACACCGCGGCCGGCCGGCGGAAGCCGGACAATCTCGCTCGCGATCCGCGTGCGTCGCTGATCGTCGTGGACGGCTACCGCTTCGTGCGCGTCGATGGCACGGTCCGCGCGAACGACGACCAGACGGTGGCGCAGGCGGACATCCGGAAGCTCGCGCTGCGTTACTACCAGAGCGAGGAGCGCGCGCGGCGGGGCGTGGACGCGACGTGGGCGAAGCAGCACCGGATCACGTACCGGATGCCCGCACTTCGCGTGTACAGCTCGGGGTTCTGATGCGGGACGCCGCGACGGCGACGCCCGAGCAGCGCTGGGAGCCTCTGACTCTCGAAGAGGTCAAGCGTCTCTTCGGGACGGTGGCGGCGCCGTGGTGGATCGCCGGCGGCCGGGCACTCGACATGTTCCTCGGGCACGAGACGCGCACGCACGCCGACATCGAGGTCGCGGTCCTCCGGCGTGACCAGAAAGCGTTCCTCGAGGCGCTCCGGAAGTGGGATGTGCAGATCGCGCATGACGGTGGGCTCATCCCGCTCAAGGCAGGCGATGTCATAAGCAAGCCGGAACATCACGAGCTCTGGGCGCGCGAGACACGTGACGGACCGTGGCGTTTGGAGCTGCTGCTCGAGGAGAGCGAGGGCAAGCGGTGGTCGTATCGGCGGAACGATCGCGTCGGACTCAACGTCGCGGATCTCGGACGACGCGATGCGTACGGCATCGAGTTCATACGGCCGGAGGTCGCGCTGCTGTACAAGTCCGCGTCACCGCGGCCTGTCGACGAGACCGACTTCCTCTACGTATTGCCGCGGCTCGACGTCGCGCAGCGCGGCTGGCTCTGCGGTGCGCTATACACGATCGATCCGACGCACCGCTGGCTCGAACGGATGAAGCTGGTCACGGAGTAAAGAGAACCCCCGCCGCTAGACCGGCGGGGGTTCTCGCTTTCAGCTGATCGGTGCGCCGCTTAGGCGTATCGACGGGATGCTGAAGGCCGGACCTGCTCGAAGCAGGAGCTGCAGTACACGGGCTTGTCGCCGCGCGGCTGGAAAGGCACGCGCGCCTCGTTGCCGCAGTTGCTGCAGGTGGCCGTGAAGAACTCACGGGGTCCACTGGAGCCCTGGCCTGCGCCATAGCCGCCGGTGCTACCGCCTGCGCGGCGTGCCGCGCGACAGCTGGAGCATCGGCCTGGCTCGTTGACCAGGCCACGGGCCTGGTAGAACTCCTGTTCCCCAGAAGTCCAGATGAATTCCTGACCGCAGTCTTTGCAGGTCAGAGTCTTGTCGGTGAAGCTCATAGTTGAAGCTTCCTCCCTTTATGTTGCTGACGCCTTGAGCACTCGCCAGGGTTCGGGAGGAAGAAAAGCCTCAGAACGCCCGCGTTGATCACTCTTGCCGCCGCGTGTCCCTTGCGGGACGAGATCATTGTACCTTCTCTGCGGCGCTCACACCATCATTTCGGGTGCTCTTCATCGCGCCATGGGCTCGGGAGCCTGTCCGATGGAAAGGTGCCCGGAAAGGCCTCCCCCAGCCATTCATCGAACCATTCGCCCGAGCGGAACCACGAGCGCGGGTACGTCCCGATCTGGGAATAACCCGATTTCTGATTCGCGCGCCAGCTGCCCTTGTTCGCGAGCGCGATCCAGTTGTGCGCGCGATGGAGGCCCATCTCGTTCCAGATGAACGCCATCCGCAGGCGGATCGCCTCGCTCGCGATGCCTTTGCCGTAGAGATCGTGGCGTCCGATGAAGATCCCGGTCTCGCCGTCGCGGCTCGGCCAGCTGATGTCGAAGATCCCGGTGAAGCCGACGGTCTCGCCCTGGTAGGCGATCGACCACGAGACGCTGTCATGGCTCTCGAGATGCCGCTTGAGCCGCTCCTCCGCGGTGGCGATGGTCTCCGTCGTGAAGCGCGGACCCCAGAAGCGGGTGACCTCGGGCTGCATCTGCCAGCCGGTGAAGAGCTTGTAGTCCTCGAGCGTGGGCGGGCGAAGCTCGATGCCGTTGTCCCCGACGATCCGCGGTCCGAACATCAGCGCGCGGCCCCGAACGGAACGTACTCGCGCTCGGTCTTCCCGAAGCGCTCGTCCCACGTCGCGCGCTCCATGAGGATCCACGTTTCGTCGACATAGCCGCCGTCGCGGTAGTGGACCTGATGGCCGCGTCCGAACTCGGCGTAGCCGAGCTTCTCCGCGATCCGCAGCGCGGCGACGTTGTCGGTGCGCAGCTCGGTGCCCGAGCGCTTCAGATCGAGGTAGTCGAAGAAGTACCGGTGCAGCGCGAGGGCGGCGTCCCAGCCGTACCCCTTGCGCCACTCATCGGGATCGATGATGAAGTGCTGGAGATTCGCGGACGGCGGTGACTCGAGACCGCCGACGCGCGCCCGCGCCAGGCCGATGAGACGTCCCTCGGTCTCGATCGACCAGAGCACGCCGCGCTGTTCCTTCGCCTGTTCCTTCAGGCGTTCTTTCCACGTCGCTGGCATCGCCGGCTGATGCCACACCCCGGCCGCGCGCCGCACGCGCATGTCGGCCATCCAGCGCGAGTACGCCGCGAGGTCGTCCTCCGTCGGTGTGCGCAGCGCGGTGCGCTTGCCTCTGATGATCCCGCCGAGTGCCACGGCTCTTCAGGATACGGACTAGACGGCGGGGAGACGCACCGTGAACTCCGCACCGCCGCCATCGACGTTGCGCGCCGTGATCTTGCCGCCGTGTGCGGTAGCGATCGCGTGCGCGATCGCGAGACCGAGACCCGCGCCGTCGCGCTGCGCGTTCTCGCCGCGATAGAAGCGGCGGAAGAGCCGCGTCTGCGCGCCGCCCGGAAGTCCGGACCCCGCATCGCGCACGCGCACGACGGCCTCGCCATCCTCCCGCGCTCCGCGCACGGTGACCGCTGATCCATGCGGGGAGTGCTTCACCGCGTTGTCGATGAGGTTGATGAAGAGCTGCGCCAGCTTGTCAGGATCGCCGCGCACCGCGGGCAGCCCGTCGGTCGCGACGTTCAGCGTCACGCCGGCCTCATGCGCCTGCACCTCGAGCGCAGCGACCGCGCTGGTCACGAGCGCCGTCGCTTCGACGCGCTCGCGCGCGAGCTCGGGGCCGCCGGCCTGGAGCTTCGCCACCTCGAGGAGACCCTCGACCATGCGGATGAGCCGGCGCGACTCGCGCTGGATGATCTTCGCGGCCGACGGCGCGGCGTCGCCCGCAGCCTCGCCCTCCGCGATCGCCTGCGCGAAACCTTGGATCGACGTGAGTGGCGTGCGCAGCTCGTGCGAGATGTCAGCGAGGAAGGCTTGCTCGCTGTCGCGCGCGCGCTCGATCTCGCCCGCCATCTCGTTGAACGCGCCGCCCAGCTCGGCCACCTCGCCCGGGCCGGCGACGGGAACGCGCGTGCGGTACTCGCCGTGCGCGAAGCGCCGTGCGCCGCTGACGAGCTCGCGGAGCGGTCGCGTGATCGTCCGCGACAAGAGGCCCGCGACGATCAGCGCGAAACCCGCCGCGACGACGCCCGCCACGAGCAGCGACGGAAGCAGAGCGCGCAGCGCGTCGCCGAACGCCGCACGCGGTCGCGCCACCACGATGATCGCCGGGTTGACGTTGCCGCCGGTGGTGGCCGGACGGAATGCCTGCTGCACGAAGAGCCACTGGTCGCTGCTGTCGATGAACTGGCCGAACGTCCCCTGCGTCGGCGGCGGAAGCGTTTGGTTCACGAGCGAGTTCTCGCTATCGACGAGCACACGCCGGCTGTTCGCGATCACGAGCAACCGGGCATCCGCCGATGCGGCCTGTTCCTTCAGGGCGTCGATGACCTCGCGTGGCTGCTGCCCGTTCCGTAGCCCGGTCTGCATCGCGGTGAGAAGCGGCGCGGACAGCTCCTGCAGCCGCAGGCGAAGCACATCGTTCTCGTAGCGGACGAAGAGGCCGGAGATCGTGATGGCCGCGACGAGCAGGCCGACCGCGACGACACCGAGATACGACAGGAACAGCCGGCCCGCGACACTTCGCGGCATCAGGTGCTGGGCCCGACCATCTTGTATCCCACGCCCCAGACCGTCTCGATCTTCGCATCGGCGCCGGCGAGCTTGTCTCGCAGCTGCTTCACGTGCACGTCGACGGTGCGTGTCTCTCCCGGATACGCGAAGCCCCAGACGTCTTCGAGCAGGCGGTCCCGCGTCAGGACCATGCCGGGCTGCCGGCAGAACGCTTCGAGCAGCTCGAACTCCTTCGCGCGAAGCGCGACCGAGCGTTCGCCGACGAGCACTTCGTGCCGCGCCGGATCGACGCTGACGTTGCCGACGCGCAGGACGCGCCCACCGCCGGGCATGCCCGACGCGCGACGGAGGATCGCGCGTACGCGAGAGACGAGCTCGCGCGGATTGAACGGCTTCGCGAGGTAGTCATCCATTCCCGCGTCGAGTCCGGCGATCCGCTGCGCGTCCTCAGCACGCGCGGTGAGGGCGATCACCGGCGTGTCGGCGCGGCCGCGAAGCTCGTTGAAGAGATCGATGCCGTCGGTGTCGGGCAGTCCGAGGTCGAGCACGACCAGCGCCGGCTTCACCTCGTCGAATAGCACCCGCGCTCGCTCGCCGGTGGCCGCGTGCTCGACGATGTATCCCGCGTTGCGCAGGTAGAGCGTGACGAGCTCCGCGACCGACGCATCGTCCTCGACGACGACGATCCGCGCGGTACCGCTCACCTGCCGAGCATAGCCTCGGGTATCGTCCGCGCCGATGCCTCCAAAGCTCGCGACGATCCTCGCGCATCCCGATGACGAGACGTTCGGAACGGGTGGCACGCTCATCCGGTACGCGCGGGACGGAGTCGAGGTCCACAGCCTGTGCCTTACGGAGGGCGAGAAGGGCTGGGCCGGTGTCGACGACAAGATCGTTCCGCGCGAGCTCGTGGGACCGACGCGCGCGCGAGAGCTCGCGGAGGCGGGACGCCGGATGGGCCTGGCGAGTGTCACGTGCCTCAGGTACCCCGACGGCGGCCTCGCCGATGTCAACGAGGAATGGGTCGTCCGCGACATCGTCCGCTGGCTGCGCCTCGTGCGGCCGGAGGTGGCGATCATCTGGGGACCGGATGGCGGATACGGCCATCCCGATCACATCGCGGCGGGCGAGCGCGCGCTCAAGGCGATCGAGCTCGCTGGAGTGCAGCGTCACGAGCCCGAGCTCGGCGCGCACTGGCATGCGAAGCGGTGCTACCGGTTCGTCGCCTCGGCCGAGCTCATCGATCGACTCTCGTCGCTCATGCCGGCGTTCGCGCAGTACATGGAGACGCTCGCCGTGAAGCCTCAGCGCTGGACACGGGAGCGGCTCGGAGCCGTCATCGAGATCGGTGATGTGCTCGACGCGAAGGTGCACGCGATGGATGCGCACCAGACGCAGGCGCCCGATCTCCGCATGTGGGCGACGGCGCGCGCGCAGCTGCCGGAGATCTTCAACGAGGAGACGTTCATCCGCGAATACCCCGAGCCCGGCGGCCCGCCGATGGAGACCGATCTGTTCGCGGGCCTCCGCGCTCACGAGCAGGAAGAACCCGCGCGCCCCACCTGAGCTAACCGCGGATAGTCGCCTGGCGCCAGTGACGACTCCGACACGCTGAGCACCACGTCGTTCTTGCGCCAGCGCTCGGTCCCGAGACCCGTTCCGCACGAGCTCCAGCCCTGCTGCGTGAACGCGGAGCCGAGCGTTCCGCGTGCATTGTTGTTCGCGCCGCCGCAGTCAATGCTCCACTCGGTCTGCACTGTGCCGACGATGGGTGAGGCGGCGTAGGCGCATGCCTGTGGGAGGACGAAACCCGTTGGCGCTGGTGATGCGAACGTCGCTGGAAACGTGCCCGATGGAATGAAGTTCGCCACGCCACCCGGGACGAAGCCGGCAAATAGCGGACGAGGGATCCCGGCGAGCACTCCGGCGCACACGTAGTTTGCTGCGACGCCCCCGAGTCTCCCGGCAGGGATCGTGACCTTGAACGGATCGCGTCCTGGCGAATTCAAAACGAACGATCCGTTCGCGACACCGCTGTCGCTCACGAAGTCACTGATCGTTCCGCAGACGAATGCGAACGTTGCCGCTGTGGTCGCCCCTGGGGAAGGGGTGAGTGACGCCGTCGCGGGGGCTACGGTCGCCGTGGAGGTGGGCGAGGCCGTGCTGACCGAAGGCGGTCCGCAGGCCGTGACGGAAAGGCCAAGCAGCGCGGCGAAGAGTGATCGCACACGGGCATAGTGCGTCGGCCCGCAACATGCGGGCCGAACTACACCGTTGCCAGCTTGATCGGGCTGGACAGTGCGCCGACCAGCTCGCGGGTGTGCTCGACGGAGCTGTCGCGCTGGGGGTGCGATTCGAGATGGCGGACCAGCGCGTCCATCCCAGCGATCACCGGTACGCACGAGCTGCCGACGTCGTCGGGTTGCCCCCGGGTCAACACGACCACGCCATCGACGGCTGTGTAGATGAAGCCGCCGCTCGCGAGGTCGCTCTTCACTCGTGCCGCGTTCGCGCGTGCCCGCTTCGACGGTGAGTCGGAAAGAGGATGCGAGACACCGGGACCCGTCCGCCGGTACCAGTGATCCTGATAGCAGACGAGCGCGCCATCTTCGTCCCGCGGCTCGACGACGAGCACGCCGTGCGGTCCGAGCACGACGAGCGGAACGACGTCGGAGCTGACATCGCGCGGGGCGTAGCGCGCCATGACGACGAAATCGGTGGACAGTCGCTCGCTCAGGTACGACGCGGCACGCTCCGCGAGGCGGGCGCGCGGACGGTCGGCGAGCGCCGTGAACGCCGAGCGGATTCCCCCCATTTGTGCTTACCGCCTCTCGGCGGTGGATGCTGGTCGCCGCCTCCGCCTGCCACAAGTAGGCCGGTCGTCATGCCCCTCTCGTACCTCCGCGCCGGCGTGCATCATCGCTTTCATGTCGCTTCGTTCTGAGATCGCGGAGCAGCCGGCCGCGGTGGCGCGCCTTCTCGACGAAGGCGCCGCGGACGCCCGGCGACTCGGTGCGCTCCTCGCGCGCGCGAAGCACGTCACCGTCGCGGCGCGGGGCTCGTCCGATAACGCCGCGACGTACGGCAAGTACCTGTTCGAGGGTCTCGCGGGCATCGTCACCGCCTCGGCCGCGCCGTCGCTCATCACGCGGTACGGCACGCCGCCGCGCTACGCGGGTGGCGCGGTCATCGGGATCTCGCAGTCGGGCGCTGCGCCCGACGTCTCAGCGGTCATCGCCGCGGCGCGGCGGGACGGCGCGCTCACCATCGCGATCACGAACCGCGCGTCGTCGGCGCTTGGCCGTGCGGCCGAGCATGTCTTCGAGCTCCGCTGCGGACCGGAGCGCGCGGTCGCCGCAACGAAGACGTACACGACCTCGTGTGTCGGGCTCGCGATGCTCGCCGGCGCCGCGGCGGGGCGGCCGCTCGACTTCGCGGAGCTGCCGGAGGCGGTGCGCGAGGCGGTGGACAGCGAGCCGGACGGAGCGCGCATCGCTCGCAAGATCGGGCCGGCGCGCGCGCTCGTCGTCCTCGGTCGTGGCTATGGCTACGCCGCGGCGCTCGAGGCCGCGCTGAAGATCAAGGAGCTCGCGCGCGTCTGGGCCGAGCCGTACTCGAGCGCGGATTTCGCGCATGGTCCGCGCGCGCTGCTCGAGCGCGGCACACCGGTGCTGTTCCTCGCGGCACGTGGCGCGACCGAGCGCGAGACGCGCTCGCTGGCGGCCGCGATGCGCCTTCGCGGCGCGCGCGTGTACGCGATAACAGACGACGAAGCGCTTGCGGCGAGGGTGACCGACGCGGTGTTGCTGCGGTGCCGGGTGGGTGAGCTGCTCAGCCCGATCGTGCTCGTCGTCGCGGCGCAGAACGTCGCGGCGCACGTCGCGCGCCGCCACGGCCGCGACCCGGAGAAGCCCGCCGGGCTTTCGAAGGTGACCCGGACGCTCTAGCCGCTCTTGGCGCGGCCCGCTTGGGCTTGATCTCCTTCGCCGGTGCGGCGCGCTTGGCTTGCGCGTCCTCGCGGTCGAACGCGACGCTCAGCTTGTATCCATACGCAAGCGCGACGCGTTGCAGTGAGCGGAGCGACGGAAGGTAGCGCGGATCTTCCATACGACGAAGCTGCGTCTGCGATGTGCCGAGCTTGCGCGCCGCCGCGCGCTCCGAGAGGCCGGCCTCGCGGCGAAGGCGCACGACGCCTTCGGCCACCGCGGCGGCGAGGGGGTCGGGACGCCGCGGCTCCTCGGGGGGCGTCGCTGCGACCGGTGTTGGTGTCGGTTCGTTCGGCACGGGGACAAGAGAGTAGCGCCGCCGCTACCCCTGGGCGAAAACGTCCAGAAGATCGGGTGAATCGGGATCGTACGCGAACAGGATCGCCCCCTCGCAGCCGGTCCTCGCTGCGACGCGAACTTGCTCGCGCAAGAGCTGTGGCTCTCCTTTGTATGCCATGAGACCGCCCCACATCTCGGTGCGTGGCGCAGCCGCGCGCGCGCGAGAGAGCACGCGCTCGACCTCCGCGGTGTCGCGCCGGTACGCCATGGGGCACAACAGATCCACCAGACCCTCCGCCGCCCACTCGGGCCAGTGCTGCAGCACGCGGCCTCGCGCGACATCGGGGTCGGGGAACACCGCCGCGGAGATGACGATCCCCGGTCGTGCGCTCCGCAGCCGCCTTGCGCCCTCGCGCACCAGCGCGGTGACCTGGTCGTGGTCATCCGGACTCGCCGCGTAGGTCACCTGCGGGTAACGCACGTAGTCGTAGTGGAAGCCTTCGACCGCGTATCGCGACACGATGTCGGTGAAGACCGCGAGGGTGTGCTCCCGCGCCGCCGCGCTCCGCGGATCGATGTAGATGCCCTCCCAATCCGAGCCGCCGACGGGGTCGAGGTACTTCACGCCGCCCGGGCGGAGCAACCAATCTGGGTGGCGGTTGACGAGGTGCGCGGTCGAGCTGGGCAGCGAACCGTGCTTGTCGGACCAGACGAAGAACACGTTGCCCCAGGCGTGGATGCGGACGCCGACCGCGGCGCCGAAGCGGACCAGATGCTCGAGCGGATCGAGGTCGGTTCCGGCCAGGGCGAGCGCCTGCGGCTCGAGCCGAGAGCGGTAATACGCGTCGCCGCGCCCGCGGACCTGAACGACGAGGTCGAAGATCCCGCGTGATGTCGCGTCGGCGAGGAGCTCGTCGATCGCGTGCGCGTTCGTGATGCGGTCACGCACGACCCACAGTGCTTTCCTCATATGTCGGCGAACGTCACGAGCGAGATGGCGAGGTCCTTCACCTTCGCGCGGACACGCGGGTCGGTGAGTGTCGCGAGCTCGGTCGCGCGCTCGCGCGCGTAGCCCGACCGCTTCGCCAGAGCTTCGTCGGGCTCACCCGGATGGCACATGAGCTCGGTGACGCCGCCCTTCGCCGCGATGCGCCCGAGAAGCGCGAGAAGCGAGTCGACGCCGACCTTGCCCTCGTGCTGGAAGTCGCGCACGAAGTGGTCGCACGTGCGCACGCCGCGCGCGCGCAATCGGTCGCGCTGCTCGTCCGAGTGGATGCGCGCCGCGGCTCCGGTCTCGCGCGCGAGCTCCCCGATCGCCCACTCGAGCGCGGGATGGTCGTGCACCCAGTGATGTGAATCGAGGTGCGTCGGCTCGCGGCCCAGGAGCTCTCGTGCTTTCAGGTACTGCGCGCGATATTCGATGAGGGCCTCCCTCCGATCGATATCCCGAGCGAGGAGCGCGATCGGACGAAAGAATCGTCCATCTCTGTCGACGAGTGTCGGGACGCGTTCGACGCCGGCCAGCGGCCGGTCGAAGGTCAATACGAGATGCACGCCCACATCGAGCGACGGCGTCGCGCGCGCGAGATTCGCGGCGCCTCTGGTGTGCGGAGCGTTCGTCATGAGCGTCGTCGCGCCGACGATCCCGTCCCGGTGCGCGCGGAGGATCCCCGCGGACACGCTCTCCGAATAGCCGAAGTCGTCGGCGTTGACGATGAGCTTCATCGCTCGAGCGCCTTGCGCACGCTCCATCCGGCGCTCTCGAGCCGCGCGCGCGCCTCGTCCTCGCTCAGGCCGCTCTCGTCCATCACCATCCGCACCGCGCGCTCGCGCAGCTTCGCGTTCGTAGGGCGCAGGTCGATCATGAGATCGCCCCGCGTTCGGCCCGAGCGGATCATCGCCGCGGTCGACAGCATGTTGAGCACCAGCTTCGTCGCGGTGCCCGCCTTTAAGCGGCTCGAGCCGGCGAGGACCTCGGGCCCGACGTCGACAACGACCGCGATGTCGGCGTCGTGTGCGAGCGGCGACGACCCGTCGCACGTGAGCGCGACGGTGCGCGCGCCGATCTCGCGGGCCATGACCATCCCGGCCGTGACGAACTTTGCGCGGCCGCTCGCGGAGATGCCGACGAGCACATCGCCGCCGCGCACGTGCTCGCGGACGGCGCGCGCACCCGTGCTCGAGTCGTCCTCCGCCCCTTCGATCGACCGGCGCAGGGCCTCGTCGCCGCCCGCGATGATCCCGCGCACCAGGTCCTCCTCGACGCCGAACGTCGGCGGCGCCTCGCTCGCGTCGAGCACACCGAGCCGGCCGCTCGTGCCCGCCCCGATGTAGCGCAGCCGGTGCCCGCGTGCGAACGCTCGCACGGTCTCGTCGACGGCGCGCTCGATCTCCGGCAGCGCCGCGCGCACCGATGCCGGGACAGTCGCATCTTCGTCGTTCATCAGCTCGAGGATCTGGCGCGTTGTGAACGACTCCAGCCCGCGCGCCTTCGCGTTGCGCGCCTCGGTCGGTCGTTCGCTCATTTCACGCTCCACGCGAGCGCGGCCGCGAGGCGCGCCGCGCCCATCGCCGGCTCCTCACGCACCGGTTCCACCGTCGCCTGCGGCAGCAGGCCGAGCAGCTCGAGCTGCACGAGGCGCTGGAGGAGCGACAGGTTCTCGAACGCGCCGCCTGCGAGATACACCGGGCCCGCGGGAAGACCCAGCGTCAGCGCGACGACGGTCGCGGCTCGCGCGAGCGCGTTCGCGCCCCGCTGCAGGATCGAGTTCGCGATCGCATCGCCCTCGGCGGCCGCGCTCGCGAGCGCGCGCGTAGCCGCGCCGATCGCCGGCGCGGGGTGGGGACGTCCGTACACCAGCGGCAGGACGTCGCTGAACTGACCGACGCCGAGCTGTTGAAAGAGGAGCGCGGTCATGCGCGTCGGCGCGCCACGTCCATCGACCGCGTGCGAGATCGCGCGGAGCGCCTCGAGGCCGCACCACACGGCGGAGCCTTCGTCTCCGATGAGGTAGCCCCATCCGCCGGCGCGGTCCTCTTCGCCTTCCTCGTTGCGGCCGTACGCGATCGACCCGGTGCCGGCGATGAGGACGACGCCGCAGCCGGTCGGATTCCCCGCGTAGAGCGCGGCGATCGCGTCATGCGTCACGAGCAGCTTCGCGCCAGGCGGCGCGAATCGGGTCAGGATCTCGAGTCCTCGCGTGCGCTCGCCCTCGCGATCGCCGCCGGCGCAGGAGAGCACGACCGCATTCGCACCGCGGCCGCCGAGCGCCTCGGCGAGCGCCGCGGCGATCGCGCCCTGGGGGTCGGGTGAAGTGAGGAGGTTGCCACCGCCACCGGCGCCGCGCCCCACGACCGTGCCGGCGTGGTCCACCGCGAACGCGCGCGTCTTCGATGCGCCGGCGTCGATCCCGACGACGATGTCGTTCAAGGCAGATGCACCGCGCCGCCGCGCACCGCCTGACGCGCGCCAGTCGCGCTTGGCAGGATGTTCGGGAGCTCGCGCATGCGGTACGCGGCCATGATCGCGAACGCGATGGCCTCGCGCGCGTGCGACGGCACGCCGAGCTCGTCGGTCTTCACCACGCGCAGCGGCGCCACGGCCCGCGCGAGCGACTCCATGAGCATCGGATTGCGGGCACCACCGCCTGCGACCGCGAGCAGATCCCACGTGATGCCATCAGGGGTCTCGCGTGCGAGAGCGTCCGCGATGCTGCGGGTCGTCACCGCGAGCGCGGTCGCGAGGGCGTCGTCGAGCGAACCGCCGTCCGCCGTGACGCGAGCCTGGAGGCGCGTCGCGTAGGGCCGGCCGAACTCCTCGCGGCCGGTGCTCTTCGGCGCAGGGCGCGCGAAGTACGGATGCGCCAGCGCTTCCTTGAGGGCGCTCTCGTTCACGCGGCCCGCGCGCGCGCGGCGGCCGTCGCGATCGAACGTTTCACCCGACGGCGCGATGAGGGCGTCGCTCGGCATGTTGGCCGGGCCGGTATCGAACGCGATGACGTCATCGGCGGACGCCGACGGGATCAATGTGAGATTGGCGATGCCGCCGAGATTCAGAACGGCGATCGGCGCGCGCGATCCGAAGAGGACGTGATCGCCGAACGGCACGAGCGGCGCGCCCTCGCCGCCGGCGGCCATGTCGGCGCTGCGGAAGTCGTTCACCGTCGGCAACCCGGTCGCGCGCGCGACGCGGGACGCGTCACCGAGCTGCAGCGTCGTGTGCTCCGCGGGAAGGTGCGAGACCGTCTGGCCGTGGAGCCCGATCACGTCCGGTCGCCGCGGCAGCGTCGCGACGAACGCCGCCGCCGCGGCGGCATACGCATCGCCGAGCTGGCCGTGAAGGCGCGCGACGTCTGACAGCGCGAAGGGAGCGTCCGCCCCGGCGCGCAGCACCGCGTCCCGCAGTGCGGCCGGATACGCATGTTCGGCGGTCGCGATGATGCGCACGTTCGGATTCGGACCGGGCTCGACGTCGATCGCGGCCAGGTTCATGCCGTCGCCCGAGGTCCCGGACATCATCCCGACGGCGATCACCTGGCGATTGTCCTTCCGTCGGACGGGCCCCGTCCGGTCAAAGGTTTGCCGATACCGCTTCGTGCACCGCGATGCGGAAGCGGTACGTGGCGTCGTCGTTGCCACGTCCGAAGTACACGCGGTTCGTGAGCAGGACGACCGAGAGGTCGAGCTGCGGATCGATCCACAGTGACGTGCCGGTGAAGCCGGTGTGGCCGTACGCATCGACGCTGAAATGCCGGCCGACCATCGGGCCGGCGGGCGCGCGCAGAGCGAGGCCGAGCCCCCGTCGCACGTTCTTCTCCTTCACGTGCTCCGTCCGCGCGAGTGCGGCGAGATCGTTGCCGATGACGGCGCCGTCACGGAAGACTCGCGCGATCGCGGCCACGTCCGCGGCGGTCCCGAAGAGGCCCGCATGCCCGGACGTCCCCGTGAACGCGAAGGCGTTCTCGTCGTGGACCTCGCCGCGGAGGCGGCGCATGCGCCACTCGGTGTCTTCCTCCGTCGCGACACAGCGCTCCGAGAGACGCGGACCGAAGTCCGCGTTGATCGCCTCGACCGGACCGAGTACCCGCTCGCGCATGAGATCCGCGAAAGGCTCGCCGCCGATCGTCGCCAGGCCCTGCGTCAGCATGATGTAGCCGAGATCGCTGTACGTGAACGTGCCGAGATCCTGCGCGAGCGGCTCCTGCGCCGCGCGCCACACCGCCTCCTCGCGCGACTGCGCTTCCTTCCACAGCGGCAGCCACCATTTCAGGCCGGCCGTGTGCGTCAACACGTGCGTCAGCGTGACGTCGTCCTTGCGGCCGCCACGGAAATCGGGGACGAGCTTGCTGAACGGAGTGTCAAGGCTGAGCACCTTGTCCTTGACGAACGAGAGCACCAGAGCGGTCGTCGCGAGCTTCGTCAGCGACGCCAGGTCGAAGAGGGCGTCGACGGTACACGGCGCGTCCGGACCCGCACGCGGGTCAGGACAAAGTGTCCCGATCGCGAACTCGTCGACCTCGCCGCGACGCTCGACGCGCACCACACATGCGGTGCAGAGGGAGCCGATCGCGGCCTCGGCGACGGAACGCGCCGGCGCGGCGAGATCGCTCAAGCGAAGTCGCGCAATCCGGCGCTGAGGGGAAAACGGTCGCTCACGGCGACCGGTAGAGAACCCGTGGGCTTGCGAGCTCCGGTGAGGATGTCGGCCACGGCCTGAAGTGTCGGCACTCTGCCGTCGTACGCGCAGACGCAGGCCGCGACCTTGGGCGCGAAGCGCACGTCGTACGGGCCGCGCAGAGACACCAGGACCGTTGGCTTCGCTGCCGCGAGACGCGTCACCAGCCTCAGTTGGTCGTCATTGATGCCGATGTCGGCCACGCCGACGACCACGACGTCCGCTGGCTTGGCTTCATCCAGCATGTTGGCGATGACCGACTCAGAGAGGTTCGAGCCAAATGTGCGACCTGCAACGTCAGCGCGTGCACGAATGAGCTCCGTCACCAGGTCGCTGTCGCCGGGCATCGTCGTGAGTTCGGCCGTCCCGGTGGCGACCGCATACACGCGGCCGCGCAGCGGCAACACCCGTCCGTCGTTGTGCAGCAGCGTGATGCTCGAGCGCGCGATGTCGAGCGCCACCGCGGCATTCGCGGCGAGGTCCGGCTGTGGAACGTTCGGCCGGTCGAGGATGCCGTACCGCAGCCTCGCATCGAGCAGGCGCGACAGGGTCGCATCGAGATTGGGCAGAGAGCCGTTGCGGATCGCCACTGAGATGAGGCGATGACCGTCGCGCTGCGCGTTCTCGTCGAAACGGAACAGGACGAAGTCCGCTCCGGCTTCGAGTGCACGCTCGCCGGCAGCGGCCTCGCCGATCGAGGCGAGCGCGCCCATCTCGAGATCGTCCGTGAGAACGATGCCCGCAAAGCCGAGCTCGCGGCGCAGGAGATCGGTCACGACGCGCCGCGACATCGATGCGGGAAGTGATGGCGTCGGATCGAGCGCCGGCACGATGAGATGCGCCAGCATGATCGCCGGCACGCCCGCGGCGATCGCGGCACGGAACGGGGGTAGCTCGACGCGGTCGAGGCGCGCGCGGTCGACATCGATGATCGGAAGGGCCACGTGTGAATCCACGGTGGCGGCGCCGTGTCCGGGGAAGTGCTTCGCGCAGCAGAGCAGGCCGGCCGCGTCGTAGGCGCGGACCGCGGCGGCGACCAGCGTCGAGACGCGCTGCGGGTCCGATCCGTAGGAGCGGTTCCCGATGATCGGGTTGAGGGGCTCGTTGTTCACGTCCGCGACGGGCGCGAAATTCCAGTTCACGCCGTTGGCGCGCAGCTCGCCGGCCGTGATCGTCGCCGCCCGCTGGACCGCGGCGACGGGATCGGGCGTGGCCGCGAGGCCCATCTGGCTCGTGAACACCGTCATGCCACTGGCGATCCGGACGACCGAGCCGCCCTCCTGGTCGAGCGCGAGGAAGAGCGGTGGGATCTTCGACTCGGCGGCGATGTGCTGCAGATCCGCGCAGACCTTCGCGAGCGCGGTGGCGTTCGGCGCGTTCTCCGCGCGGAGCACGATGCCGCCGAGGCCGCGTGTGCGGATCATGTCCTCCACTGCGCTCGTCACGTATGAGCTGTGGAACCCGATCGCCATCGTTTGCCCCGCACGCTGATCGACGCTGAGGGACGCGAGGAACTTGGCGACGCGATTCGCTTCTGGTTCGGGCGCGGGCGCGGCGCATGCGGCCAGCGTCGCGGCCGCGGCGCCGAGGAAGGTGCGCCGCTTCACAACCGGACCGGCGCGCGACCGGGCGGCCGCAGCTCGCCCGAGAGCACGGCCGCGAGCGCGTCGAGCGAAGGCGGAACGTCGCTATATGTAAGGAGTGCCGGCGTGTTCGGCACCAGTGTCGCGTCATAGGGGCTGCGGATCGCGCAGAGCACGCCACCACCGGACAGCAGCTCGCGGGCGCGCGCGGCCTGCTCGGGCTGGAACGACGCGTTCGACGTGACGACGATCACGGTGCCGTCGCCGTCGGGCAGGCGACCCTCGCGACCGAAGGCGAGGCGACCCGCGAAGCGCTGTCGGAGCGCACGCTCCAGACCACCGACGGGATCCGCGGTCTCTTCGACGAACGACTGCCGCGCCGACCCGAACGTCACGACTCGGACGAGCGCATCCAGGCGTGGTAGCTCGGGCCCATGGTGCGTCACCGAGCGCTTCGCGATCTCCGCCGCGAGGCGGCGCGCCGGCGTGTCGTCGATGTCGTCCTCCGGGACTTCCACCGCGAACCGCTCGCGGAAGATCGCCGCGCGCCCGAGGGCTTCCTTCACGCGCGCCGCATCGACGCCGGCTTCGATCCAACCGGCAGCCGCGAGCTGGCGGTCGAGACCGGTCGTGACCATCGCCGCGTCGACGCCGGCCGCGATCGCACGCGTGACGATCTGGTCGGGTGCATCGACGTCGGTGATGCCCTTCATGTCGAGCGAATCCGTGACCGCGAGACCGGTGAAGCCGAGCTCGCCGCGCAGGAGATCGGTGAGGATCGCGCGCGACACGGTGGCGCCGTCCTTTGGATCGAGCGCCGGATAGCGAACGTGCGCGGTCATCGCGCCGCTGGCGCCCGCGGCGAACGCCGCACGGAAAGGGACGAGCTCGCGCGTCTCGAGCGTGGCGCGATCGACGTCCGCCTCGGGTCGCACCAGATGTGAGTCCTGCGAGGTGTGACCGTGACCGGGGAAATGCTTCGGCGTCGTCGCGACCCCCACGCGCTCGCTGCCGCGCACCCACGCCGCGGCGAACTCGGCGACGCGCGCCGCGTCGTCACCGAACGCTCGCGTTCCGATCACCGGGTTGCGCGGATCGGAATTCACGTCGCACACCGGCGCGTGATTCACCGCGATGCCGTCAGCGCGCAGGCCCTCTCCGACGGCGCGCCCCGCGCGCTCCGCGTACGCCGGGTCGCCCGTCGCGCCGATCGCCATCGCGCTCGGGAACGTCGCGCGGTAGCCGATGCGGATGACGGACCCGCCCTCCTGATCGATCCCGACCGGCACGGGTGGAAGGCCACCGCGGCGCGCCGTGTCCTGGATCTCGCGCAGCATCGCGCGGACCTGCGTTTTCGATTCGATGTTGCCGCGGAAGGCGAAGAGCAGGACACCTCCCACGGTCCCGCGCTGGATCGCATCGAGGAGCGGACCCGGCGCCTGCGGCCCGTCGAAGCCGGCCCATACGAGCGCGCCAGGGCCGAGCTTCACGCGCGCCGGCGTCGGTAGCGCGAGATCGTGAGCTGGCCGAGCGGTCTCCCGCGCAGCGAGCGCGTGTCCTTCTCCAGGATGATCCGGCGTATCTGATCGGGGAGCGGGATGATCGGCGCGATCCGACGGCGGCTGCGCGGGCCCGCGATCCGTCCGCCGAGCGCGTCGAGGATGTCCTTCACGCGTTCGTCGATCTCGTGGATGTCGAGCGAGCGCTGGCCGAGGAAGAGAGCGATGCGCAGCTCAAGACGATCGCTCTCGCGGTAACCGACGCCGCGGCTGGTCTGGGCGTCGAGCACCGCGGAGTGGACGCGACGACGCCACTCGTTGCTGGGCGCGGTGTACCCCGGCAGGACAGCGGTGATCGTGAAGCGTCTCTTCGCCACTGGAACAACACACTAGCGAGGTAGGTACGATGCCGCGATGACCGCACCGACCCTTCCACTGATCCCGATCCCGGCCAAGGTGACATCACGCGGAGGCCGCTTCGCGTTGACGGCATCGACGCAGATCGAGGCCGCCGATGCGCTCGGAGCCGTCGCGGAGCGTCTGCGCGATCACCTGCGCCCGGCGACGGGCTTTCCACTGCCGATCGTCACGCGTGCGAGCGGACCGCGCATCGCACTCGGGCTCGATGAAGGCCTCGCACGTCTCGGCGACGAGGCTTATCGCCTCGCCGCTACCGCCGACACGGTCGCGATCTCAGCCCCTCGACCCGCGGGCCTCACGCACGGCACGGAGACGCTTCGTCAGCTGCTTCCGCCGTCGATCTTCCGGCATGCCGTCGTTCCCGGCGTGTCGTGGGATGTCCCCGGTGTCGAGATCGAGGACGCGCCGCGATTCTCGTGGCGGGGAAGCCATCTCGACGTCGGCCGCCACTTCATGCCGAAGGCGGCGGTGCTGAAGCACATCGATCTCCTGGCGCTGCACAAGCTCAACGTCTTCCACTGGCATCTGACCGAGGACCAGGGATGGCGGATCGAGATCAAGCGTTATCCGAAGCTCACCGAGGTCGGTGCGTGGCGGAAGGACAGCATGGTCCCGCCGCTCACGCGGGACCCCGCGATGCGCAAGTTCTCGGGACAACCGCACGGTGGCTTCTACACGCAGGACGACGTGCGCGAAGTGGTGCGGTACGCGACCGACCGCGGCGTGACCGTCGTGCCGGAGATCGAGATGCCCGGCCATGCGCTCGCCGCGATCGCCGCGTATCCCGAGCTCGGCAACACCGGCGCGAAGCACGAGGTCCAAACGTACTGGGGCATCTCGGAGCACGTCTTCGGGGTGGGCGACAACGTTCTGGCGTTCCTCGAGAACGTCCTCGAAGAAGTGCTCGCGCTGTTCCCGTCGAAGTTCATCCACGTCGGTGGTGACGAGTGCCCGAAGACGGAGTGGAAGGCGAGCCCCGCCGCGCAGGCGCGCATGAAGGAGTTCGGCCTCAAGGACGAGGACGAGCTGCAGAGCTGGTTCATCACGCACTTCGACAAGTGGCTCGCCGCCCACGGCCGGCGTCTCATCGGTTGGGACGAGATACTCGAAGGCGGGCTCGCACCGGGAGCGACCGTCATGAGCTGGCGCGGCGAGAAGGGTGGCGTCGCCGCCGCGAAAGCCGGGCACGACGTGGTGATGGCGCCGGAGAAGCCGACGTACTTCGATTACGACAACTCGGAGAACGAGCCGCTCCCGATCCGCAGGCTGAACACGCTCGCCGAGGTGTATGGATACGAGCCGGTGCCCAAAGAGCTCAGCCCCGCGGAGGCCAAGCACGTTCTCGGCGCGCAGGGTCAGCTGTGGACCGAATACATGCCCGATCCGCAGCGCGTGGAGTACATGGCCTGGCCGCGACTTACAGCACTTTCCGAGGTGCTCTGGTCGCCGCCGGAAACGCGCGACCCCGCGGACTTCGCTCAAAGGCTCGAGGCGCATCTGGAGCGACTGCGGATCCTCGACGTGAATTACTGGCGTCCGCGGGGGAAGCTCCCGAGCTGAGTCGCGTGCGGCATCAATCGATACGGAAGGTCCCCGCCGGGCCCGAAACGATGAATCCACCTGTAGGTACAGCAGCGCCGTGATCGGCTTCGCTACTCGGGCGAAGGTCGATGCCGATGTCTCGCACCGCACCCGTTCGCAGGTCCATCAACACGACGAACCCAGCACGCACGACGAGCAGCGTCTCTCGCTGAGCGGCGAGGACCATGTCGCCGGGCAGGAGCTGAGCCGCCTGTTTTGTACGAATGGCGGTGACAGCGTCGAACGTGGACAGCGATCCCGAGTCTGGGTCTCGGACCAGCAAAGTGTGCGGTCCAAACCACAGCGGATCGAGCCCGCTCCTGAATGGGAATGGATTGCCGTCCTCCACGATCGAACCGAGGGAGTAGTCCCACGGCATGACGCGGTCGTTCGCGACGATATGCGTGCGTGCATCACGGATCCCGGTCGCGAAGATCGCGGTCCCGTCGGGTGACGTGCTTGCCGAGGAAAGGCGGGCGTAGTCCGGCGACGACGCGAGGCGTACCGCGGTGCCGCCGGCAAGCGGTATGCGCATGACGTCCGCTCCGTCGCGATAGACCACGCGGTCGGCCGAATCGAGGCCGAGCAAGAACACAGGTGTTGGCTCCGACGTCACCGAGGAAGTGACGAGCGTTCGAGTGCCGTTGCCGTCACGGCGTGCGACGCGGATCTCCCGCTGCACGATCGCGACGCAGCATCCTTCCTGCTGTTGCGCGACGATCAGCGTTCCGTCACGGGAGAGCGTCTGTCGCGAAAGCTGGAGCTCGGTCGACGTGACGCGGCCGTTCAGCTCGAGGATCGCGAGCGGTGGCGCACGTTGCGGTACCTCGAGGGCGACGAACAGGCCACTCGAGTCGGGAAGCCACGCCCAGAATCTGCCGGCGTCGAATTCGCGCACCGGAATGCCGTCGATCGTGAAGAGCTGCAACGGCGAACCGTTCCGCTGCCCTTGCGCGACGAACCATCGCCCATCGGGCGACGACGCGGCGCCGCCCGGAACGGGCAAGACCCGATAGGCCGCTCGCGGGGAGGAGGCCGCAGGTGAGCTGCTCGCGGCGACGCTCGCGGTCGGTGGGAACGACGTGTTGGGAGACCCGGTCGTGCTCGAGACCGGCGGCGCGACGCAGGCGGCCGACGAGAGCGTCACGAGAGCTACGACGACGCTCTTCACCTGGACGTGCACGTCCGGCCTAACGGCCGACGTTCACCTGGAGCACGGCGTAGCCGCTCGCGCCGTTGGGGAACGGCTCGCGGCTCACTGGCGTCTCGGTGTCGCCACGACCGTCGGTCGCGCGCGCCTGCACCGTGTTCGTCCCGACGTTGGCCGGGGTCCACTGCGCTGACCAGCGCCGCCAGGTGAGCGGACCTTCCGCCGCCTCCAGCTTCGCGGCCTGCCACGTCTTCGCGCCGTCGAAGGAGACCTCCACCTTGCTGATGCCGCGCGCGCCCGCGAAGGCGATGCCCGCGAGGGTGATCTCGCCGCCGTTCCACTTCAGCGTGCGCGCCGGAACGTCGATGCGCGTCCCGGTGTTGACGATCGCGCTGTCGGACCAGCCACCCTCCTGCCAGTGGCCGAGCTTGTCGAAGGTCACGACCTCGATCGAGCGAAGCCACTTCACGTTCTTCATCCCGTAGATGTTGGGCACGAGGGTGCGCACGGGGTAGCCGTGGTCCTGCGGCAGCGTTCTTCCGTTCATCAGGTAGACGAGCAGGGTCTCCGGCTCCATCGCCTTCGCGATGGGGAAGGAGTCGACGTAGCCGTCGACCGAGGTGAGCACCACGTCGAAGGCCTTCGCCGTCGGCTTCGCGCGCTGCAGGAGATCGCGCATGCGCACACCGGTCCAGACAGCGGTGGAGATGAGCTCGCCGCCTGTCGGGTTGCTGATGCACTCGAGGGTGTGCACTTGCTCGATCGCGTCGAGGTCGAGCAGCTCGTCATAGGTGAGAGAGAACGGCGCTTCGACCGCGCCGGTGATGTCGAGCTTCCAGGTGGCGATGTCGACGCGCGGCTTCACGAGCGTGGTGTCGACGGTGTAGTGATCCTCGTTCGCCGTGATGCGCGGCGTGATCCCGGGGAGCGAGTCGATCGCGGGGTCGGGTGCGGTGAGGGTCACGGCCTGGATGAGATGCCGCGCCATGGACGGAAGGTTTCCCAGCCGCGCGCCGGCGACCGGCAGCGCGCGCGAGAGCGGCAGCCCGCCGAGCGCTGCGACGGCTGCGACCGCCGCACCTCCGAGGAGGACGCGGCGGCGTGACTGCATGGGTTCCGCGTCACGCGCCACTGCGGCGGGTGCGAGGTACATCAGCGCGAGCGCGTTCGTTGCGAGGCCGACCGCGGAGTCGACGACGCTCGTGCCGAGGTCGATCTTCTCGGCGGCGAAGAGCTGCCCGAGGATCACGGCGAGGACCCACGGCGCTGCGACCGCGCCCATCACGGCCGCGTCACCGCGCCGGGGCGAGATGGCGAACATCCCGGCGATGCCGCCCGCGATGAGGAACAGGGTGAGCACGCCGATGACGAGGAGCGCCTTCGCCCAGAAGTGGAGCAGCTCGATGAGTGGGATGGAGATCCAGGCGGGCAGCACGTCGATGATCGCCTGACCGAGCGCGAACGGCGTGAACGGCAGCCCGACGAGCGAGACGAGGAACGCGACGTCCAGCGCGAGGAACATCGCGAGCACGCCGACGAGGAGGCCGGTGCGCTCTCGCGGCGTGAGACGTCCCATATGTGGCACGATACGACTCGTTGCCAGACCTTCTTCCTCCGATGACCGCGGAGGATCTCTACGCCTTCCGTTTTCTCGCCGACGCACAGCTCTCGCCTGACGGCGAGCGCGTCTCCTTCGTCGTGCGCACCGTTGCTCCGGAACGCGATGGCTACCGCTCGGCGATCTGGCTCGTGCCGTTCGACGGCTCGCGGGAGGCCGTCCGCTTCACGTCGGGAGGCGGCCAGGATGCGCACCCGCGCTGGGCACCGGACGGCCGGACGCTCGCGTTCCTGTCGGACCGCGGGGCGCCCGCGGGGGAGACGGCCGAGGGCAAGGGCAAGAAGGGGAAACCGAAGAACGTGTTCGTGCTCTCGCTCGACGGGGGCGAGGCAAGGCAGCTGACGACGTTCGACGACGACTGCGGTGACATCGTGTGGTCCCCCGACGGGCGCCGGATCGCGTTCACGTTGAAGGACGCCAGGACCGCGGACCCGGAGGACGACGGGCCGCGCGTCTACGAGCGCATGCGCTACAAGACCGATGAGGGATTCCTCTCCGATCAGCGCCGCAAGCACATCTGGCTCGTCGATGCGGCGGGCGGCGAACCTCGGCGTCTCACCGAGGGCGACTGGGACGACCAGCAGCTGGCGTGGTCGCCGGATGGTCGCGAGATCGCGTTCGTTTCGAACCGCAGCGCCGACCGGGAGCGCAACACCGTGGCAGATATCCACGTCGCCGCCGTCGTAGGCGGCGCGACGCGCCGCGTGACCAACGAAGTCGGTCAGTACGGCAATCCGTCGTGGTCGCCCGACGGCAAGACGATCGCGTGCTACGGCGTCGAGAAGGCGCTCGGCTCCGCGTCGAAGAACGTGCACCTCTGGCTCTGGCCGGCGGCCGGCGGCGGCAAGGGCGCCGACCTGCTCGCGAAGTGGGATCGCACCGTCGGTTCGGTCGTGATGAGCGACATGCGCGCACAGATCCCGACGCTGTCCCCAAGATGGAACGCCGACCGGACTCGCGTCATCTTCGTCGGCTCCGACCAGGGCACCGCGAACGTCTACAGCGTCCCCGTGGCGGGCGGCGAGGTGGTCGCGGAGACGCTCGGTGCGCATCAGGTCGTGAGCCTCTCGCTGGCGAACGACGCGCGTCGCTTCGCGTGCGTCTTCTCGCACGCGACATGCCCGGGCGACGTCGCGGCCGGCGAGCTCGGCAAGGGTCTTCGCTGCCTCACCGACCTGAACGGCGAGCTCATGAGGACGCGGCACATCACGCCGCCGGAGCGCGTCGAGTTCAAGGGCGCCGACGGCTGGATGGTCGAGGGCTGGCTCATGAAGCCGCGCGGTTTCGACGCGTCGAAGAAGTGGCCGCTCGTGCTCGAGGTCCACGGCGGACCGCACTCGACGTACGGCAATGGGTTCTTCCATGAGTTCCAGGTGCTCACCGGACGAGGCTATGGCGTCCTCTACACGAATCCGCGCGGCAGCCACGCCTACGGCGAGAAGTTCTCGAGCGCGTGCGTCGGCGATTGGGGCGGCAAGGACTACGAGGACCTCATGGCCGGCGTCGATCACGCGCTCTCGACAGGCTGGGTCGACGAGAAGCGCCTGTACGTGACCGGCGGAAGCTACGGCGGGTTCATGACGAACTGGATCATCGGCCACACCACCCGCTTCCGCGCTGCCGCGACGCAGCGAAGCATCAGCAACAACATCTCAGCCTTCGGCACGAGCGACATCGGCTGGCACTTCTGGGAGCACGAGATGGGGGAGGCCACCCCGTGGCACAACGCCGACAAGCTGATCGAGCGCTCACCGCTCACGTATGTGCCGAAGGTGAAGACACCGCTGCTGATCCTTCACGCCGAGCGCGATCTCCGCTGTCCCATCGAGCAGGCAGAGCAGTTCTTCATCGCGCT
>DATDEH010000018.1 GCA_036523395.1 Candidatus Limnocylindria bacterium
ACCTGCCAAATGACGCGACCGTCGGGCGCCAGCCGCAGCAGCGTGCCGCGCTGGCCCTGCGGCCCGCGCACGATCACAGTGCGTGGCTCCTCGTAGAAAGCACGCAGCTGCTCGAGCAGGGTCCACTCGCCGGACCTCGCCGCGAAACGCAGATCACTCCACTTCTTGAGAGCCGACCCGTCCCAGACGAACGTCCCGCTCTTGTCGCCGGCTCCGGCGCAACCCGCCTCCGCGCATTCAGGTTGGAAAAGCGTCAAGCCGAGCGCGTTCCACTCAAGCGTCGCGCCGAGCGGGTAGCCGCTCGGGAGGATCTCGCGCTCGGTCTTGCTCGCGACGTCGATGAGGACCGCGCGCGTCTGGCACACCGGCGCAGGCATCGGACAGTCACCAGGGCGGAACGCGGCGACCCAGCGGCCATCGGGCGACACGTCCGCGTTCCACGATGGAAGGACACCTGAAGCGAGTACGGTGACGCGGCCGTCGGGGACCGAGATGAGGCGGAGCTCGGCGGAGTCCGACGCTGCGGCGCGACACCAGGTCAGCAGGCCGGCGGGCCGAGCCTCGAGCCGGGAGAGGGGCCCGCACGGTCGAGCGACCTCCTTCGTCGCGGACTCCGTGCGCTGACTCACGATGAAGCCTTCACCTTCGTAGAGCACGACGGGCCACGGCGCGGAGGCGCCATCAGCGAAGGCGGAGGCTGGGACGGCCGATCGCGTGGCGACGGAGGTCGGCGTCGCGCCGAGCGTGACGGGCGACGACAGCGTCGGTGTAGCCGGAGTCGACGACGGCGGAACGCACGCCGCGAGAAGCAGCGCTCCGAGCAGCAAGGCTCGCACGACGCCGACGCTAGCGGAGGCCAGGCAAGCCGACGCCAGCCGGAACGGCGACGCGCGACACGCCGGTGAACCGCGCAAGGTCGTCGAGCGCTCGCGCGACGGCTCGGCCGGTGTTCCGATCACGCTTCACATCCGGCCGGAGATGGACCGCGTTGACGACGAATGTGTCCTTCTCGCGGTCGACGCGCGGATCGATGACTCCGATGAGCTCGTCGTCGTCCAGGATCGGCATCGCGAAGTAGCCGTACTGCCGCTTCGCCGGCGGGACGTAGATCTCGATGCGGTAGCGCATGCCGAAGAGCGCCTCCGCCCGCGCACGGTCACGGATCAGCGTGTCGAACGGCGAGAGCAGCGTGGTGCGACCGCTCCAGCTCCGATCGAGCTGCGGGATCCTCTCCACATCGGCTGCGTGCACGTACCAGCGGCCTTTGAGCGTTCCATCAGCGGACGACCCGACGCGTGCCGGCACGAGCTCGCCCGTGCGCTCCAGTGACACGATCGTCTTCGCGATGGAGTCGCGGATCGTGTAGGGAAGCATGTTCTGGATCTGGGTCGGAGTCGCCACGCCGAGCGCGCGCGTCGCCCGGATGGCTGCATCGCGCATCAACTTGGTCGGAGGCGCTGTGGATACCAGGGCTTTCTCGGGGACGCATCGCTCGGTGAGATCCCAGAGCCGCTCCTGACCAGAACGACCGGCGACGAGCACGCGGCCTTGGGCCGACAGGAACTCGAGCATCTGGCTCGCATTGCGGTCGTTGGTCCACCCGGTCGAGCGCCACGAGACGGCATCGCGTCCGTCGAACGCGCTCGTCGCAAGCGGCCCCTCTCGCCGCAGCCGCGACAGGATCTGTCGCCGGAGCGGCAAGTTCTTGCGCATCCACGCCATGCGAGGCTGCCAGTACGGGTTCGTCGACATGCTCCGCATCGCGAGCCGATAGAAGGGGAGGTGGCGCGTCGGATAGAGGAAGGCGCGCCACTCGAAGAGGCGCTGGTCCTTGTAGATGAGTCGTGCGACGTCTTCCCGCTCGTACTGCCCGAGACGGCTCCAGAGCACGAGAAAGTGACTGCGCGCGACGGCAGAGGTCGGATCGAGCTGCAGCCAGATGACGCGATCGACTGTCGCGAGGATCCCGCGGCGGTCGGGCATCTGTCGCTCGGCACCAAGAAGCTGCGCGTCGATGACGAGCCGCCGCGCCGCGCGAAGGCTGATCTCGGGCTCGCTCACTTGCGCCGCCCGCCCGGCGGCAGACGGACGCGCGAAGACCGCGGGCGGCGTTCAGCACGGTCCGCGAGTTGCTCGCCCAGCCAGAGCAGTACGAGCGTCACGAACAGGCCGATCGCCGCGAAGAAGGGCAGCATCACGCCTAGACTTACACAGGTGAAGCGCGTCTATCTCGATCACGCAGCGACCACACCCGTCGATCCCGAGGTCGCCGACGCCATGGCGCGCGTGCTGCACGAGACGCACGGCAATCCTTCGAGCATCTACGCCGAGGGCCGGGCCGCGCGCGCACTCGTCGACAACGCGCGCGAGGAGGTCGCCGCCTCGTTGGGCGCGGAGCCCAGCGAGATCGTCTTCACCAGCGGCGGCACAGAGGCAGACAACCTGGCGCTGCGCGGAGTGATGCAGGCGCGCCGCGGTCTCGGCGACCACATGGTGACCACCGCGATCGAGCACCACGCCGTCCTCGACACGGCGCGAGACCTCGAGTCGCATGGTCGAGCGCGCGTCACAGTTGTCGGCGTGGATCGCGACGGCCGCGTCGATCCCGCCGCCATCGCGGCGGCGATCGAGTCGAAGACGACGCTTGTGTCGGTCATGCATGCGAACAACGAGATCGGCACGATCCAGCCGATCGCCGAGATCGGCGCGCTGTGCCGCGACCGCGGCGTCAAACTTCACACGGACGCGGTGCAGACCGTCGGCGCGCTCGACTTCGACGTGCGTCGGATCCCCGTCGATCTCGTCTCCGTCAACGCGCACAAGTTCTACGGACCGAAGGGTGTCGGCGCCCTCTATGTGCGTCGCGGCACGCGGCTCGCGACGATCCAGACCGGCGGCGGGCAGGAGAAGGGTCGACGCACGGGGACCGAGAACGTCGCGGGCATCGTCGGCCTCGGCATCGCTCTCCGCGTCGCGGCCCAGCGGCGCTTGACCGAATCGGCGCGCCAGGCGCGGCTGCGCGACCGGATCATCGACGGCGTGCTCGCGCGCGTGCCGGACGCGGTCCTGACCGGACACCGCACCGAGCGGCTGCCGAATAACGCCTCCTTCTGTTTTACGGGCACGCAGGGCGAGTCACTCATCGTCGCGCTCGATCTCGCGGGGTTCGCCGCGTCGAGCGGCTCGGCGTGCACGTCCGGCGATACCGAGCCGTCGCACGTCCTGCTTGCGCTCGGCCTGGAGCGGCACGTCGCGCAGGGCTCGCTACGACTGACGGTCGGCCGGGCGACCACCGAGGCGGACGTCGACGCGCTGGTGGCGGCGCTGCCGCCGATCGTTGCTCGTTTGCGCGAGGCGTCAGCGGTGTCGGTTTGAGCGATAAGGTCTTCGTCGCGATGAGCGGCGGTGTCGATTCAGCGGTGGCCGCGGCACTGCTGCTCGAGCGAGGTGAGGACGTGGTCGGTGTCTGGATGCGGCTCGTGCCGGGTGGCGTGGACACTGACGCGCCGCGGTGCTGCGGCACCGACCAGGCGGGGGAGGATGCGCGGCGTGCCGCCGCGACGCTCGGCATCCCGTTCTACGCGCTCGACTACGCCGAGGTCTTCGGCAAACAGGTCGTCGACCGTTTCGTCGATTCCTACGCGTCCGGCGAGACACCGAATCCGTGCGTTTCGTGCAATCACCACGTGAAGTTCGAGGCGCTGCTGCGCGACGTCGTCGCGAAGTTCGGCGGCTCGCGCCTTGCGACCGGGCACTACGCGCGCGTCGCCGACGCGGATGACGGGACGAGGCGGCTGCTCCGTGCACGCGACGTCGCGAAGGATCAGTCGTACGCGCTCTACATGCTCGGGCAGCGCGAGCTGCGGCGGACGCTGTTCCCGATCGGCGAGCTGGCGAACAAGACCGAGACGCGCGAGATCGCGGCGCGGTTCGATCTTCCGACCGCGACGAAGGCCGAGAGCATGGACATCTGTTTCGTCGCCGGCGACTACCGCGACCTGGTGCGACACCGCGCGCCGCTCGCGTTCGAGGCCGGCCCGGTCGAGCGCGTCGACGGCAGCGTCGTCGGCCGGCACGCCGGCATCGGCGGGCTCACAGTGGGTCAGCGCTCAGGAACGGGCGTCGCGACCGGCGAACGCCTCTACGTGCTGCGTCTCGAGCCCGAGCGCTCGGCGGCCATCGTCGGGACGCGCGAGGAGATCACGCGGACCACCTACGAGCTTCGGGACATTCACTTCACGCGTGACGCGGCGCCGGGCACGACCTTTGAGACCTCCGCGGTCCTCCGTTATCGCGGCACGCCCCTTGCCGCGACCGTGGGCGTGATCCCAGATGGCGCGATCCTCCGACTCGCGGCGCCCGCTCTCGTCGCACCCGGCCAGGCAGTCGTGTTCTATGACGAGGACGAGGTCGTGGGGGGCGGCATCGTCCGCGCCGTCAGCCCGGGCTAGAAGCCCCCGTGCGCGCCCTCTTGCGGATGGCCGCGATCGCGGTGGCGGGCGCGGTCCTCTACTACGCCGGCCTGCTGAATAGCATCGTCATCCAGCGGCCCGAGCGGCCGGGCGCGATCGCGGTGGTCGTCGCCATCGGCGCGGCGCTCGCGGTGCTGATCGCCGCCGTGCGTGGCACAGGTCGCGGTGACGCCGCGACACCGCCGGCGCACGTCCGTCTTCATCGCGCCCTCTGGCTCTCTGCGAGCGTGATGGCGCTCGTGTCCCTCGCGTGGATCTCGGACGTGCCGCGGCAGCGATCCTGGGATTGGACGCCGTATCACAACGACGCGATCGCGCTGAACGACTGCGCTGCCCGATTGGTGCTCCAGGGTCGCGATCCGTATTCGTCCCTCGACATCTTCGATTGCTATGCGCAGCTTGGGATCGGCGCGGATCGCACCACGCCGCTGAAGCTCGGTCAATTCGCGAACGTCGCGGTGTATCCCACCGACGATCAGCTCGACGCGGCGTGGGCGCTGCGGGCGCGTGAGGGTGGCAATGTCGAGTTCGTGTCGCGGCCGTCGTACCCCGCGCTGTCGTTCCTGTTCATCATCCCGTTCGTGGCGCTTGGCTGGGATACCAACCGGCTCTACGTCCTGTGCCTCATCGCGGCAATGGCGCTCGTCGTCTGGCGAACGTCCGCCGGACTGCGACCGTTCATGCTGACCGCGGTGCTTGGCGCGGCGTCCCTGGCGGCGTTCACGGTCAGCGGCAGCGCGGACCTCCTCTACGTGCTCCCGCTCGCGGCCGCGTGGCTCTGGCGCGAGCGGCGCTGGAGCGCGCTCGCGTACGGCATCGCCGCAGCGACGAAGCAGCTCGCCTGGTTCTTCGCGCCCTTCTACCTCATCGCGGTCGTCACGACGCATGGGTGGCGCGAGGGTCTGCGCCGCGCCGCGATCGCGGCCGCGGTCTTCATCGCGACGAACCTGCCGTTCATCCTGTGGCATCCGCGAGACTGGCTCGAGGGGATCACGACACCCCTTTCTGATCCGATGTTCGCGCGCGGCGCGGGGATCATCTTCCTCGGAACGAACGGCGGGCTTCCACTGCTCCCCGCGGGCGCGTATCTCGCGATGGAAGGGATCTGCGCGGTGCTGTGCCTCGTCATCGCTTGGCGCTCGCGACGTACGAGCCCCGAGCTCGGCGTGGTGCTTGCGCTCGTTCCGCTGTTCTTCGCTTGGCGCAGCCTCTTCTCCTACTTCTTCCTGATCCCGCTGTTCGCGGCGGCCGCGGTCGCGCGGATGCCCCTGGGCGATCTCACGCCGGAGCGCGCGCAGGCGGCCGGAGCGCTGACGCTGTTCGCACTGCCCGCGCGCCGGCTCGCGCTCGTCGCGCGGCGCGGCCGCGCCGCCTAGTGCCGCCCGCGCTCATCCCCCTCGCTCTCGTGGCGATCGGAGTTCCCGCCGCGCTGCGCGCCGCGCTCGGGCGTCCGCGCTCTCTCGGCGCGGCCTGGGTGCTCGCGGCCGCGGCGGTCGCGCTCGCTCAGGCGGCCGGCGAGATATCTGGATGGCGACTGGGCGTGTTGGGAGACGCTCACTTGCTTCTCGCAGCTCTCGCGGCACTGGTGGCCGCATTCGCCGTGAGCGTCGCGGAGCCGCGCCCGAGGGGTTAAGGTCAGTAGTGAAGAAAAGAAATAGGGAGACATGCCATGGGATTCCTCATCGGTCTGCTCACCGGCGCCGTCGTTGCGCTGCTGTACGCGCCGAAGACGGGCGACCTGACACGCGAAGAGCTGCGCGTGCGGAGCGAGGAGCTCAAGCGCCGCGCGGATGAGCTGCAGAAGATCGCGAACGATCTCTCGCAGCAGGCTCAGGTCAAGGGGCGAGAGCTCGTCGACGAGGCCAAGCGCCAATGGGATCGTTCCGGCGTTGGCCAGCGCTCAGAGAGCGGCGCTCGCAGCGGCGAGGGCGGTCCGTCCGCGAAATCCTGACGTTAGACTCCTAGTCAGGACGGGGGAACGCGGGGAGCTGACCGTGTGGTCGCCCCGCGTTTTTCTATACAGGAAAAGCGAGGGCCGGTTCATCCGGCCCGAGCCGCCCGTATCCGGCCCCCACGACCGGAGCAGGCGAAGCCAGCGAAGGGAGTAGGGGTCAACGGACAGCGCCGAGATCCGAGAGCGGTTCATCAAGTTCTTCGAAGAGAAGGGCCACACCCGCATGCCGAGCTGGCCGCTGATCCTGAAGGACGATCCAAGCGTGCTCTTCACCAGCGCCGGGATGCAGCCGCTCGTGCCCTACTTCCTCGGCAAGAAGCAGCCGCCGGCCAAGCGGATCGTTGCGGTGCAGAAGGTCTTCCGCGCGACCGACATCGAGGAGGTCGGCCGGGACGGCTACCACCAGACCTTCTTCGAGATGCTCGGCAACTTCGGCATCGGCGACTACTGGAAGAAGGAAGCGATCGAGTGGGGCTGGGAGCTGCTGACCAAGGTGTTCGGCTTCGACGGCACGAAGCTCGTCGCGACCGTCCACACCAGCGACGACGAGGCCTACGAGATCTGGACCAAGACTCTCGCGTACCTGCCGCCGGAGAAGATGTTCCGCCTCGGCGACGCGGAGAACACGTGGGCACTCGGGCCGACCGGCCTCTATGGCTATGACAGCGAGGTCTTCATCGACAAGGGTCCGCAGCCGGGCGTGGCGGAGCATCAGTGCGACCCGAGCGAGGACTGCGGGCGCTGGCTCGAGATCTGGAATTTCGTGTTCCAGGAGTTCGACCGTAAGGCCGACGGTACGCTCGTCCCGCTCGCGAAGCGGAACATCGACACCGGGGCGGGCCTCGAGCGTCTGACACAGGTCCTGCAGGACGTCCCGGGCGACGTGTACCGCACGGACCTGTTCCAACCGACGGTGAAGAAGATCGAGTCGCTCGCTGGCAAGAAGTACGGCGACGACCGTGACACCGACGTGTCGATCCGCATCGTCGCCGAGCACTCACGGGCGGCGACGTTCCTCATCGCCGACGGGGTCGTGCCATCGAACGAGTTCCGCGGGTATGTGCTCCGGCGGCTCATCCGTCGCGCCGCGCTGCATGGGCGGCGCCTCGGCCTGAGGACCGGTGTCCTGGCCACGCTCGGCGGCGAGGTCGTGAAGACGATGCAGAAGCACTACCACGAGCTGACGAAGGCCCGCGACCGCATCACGCAGGTGATCGCGGACGAGGAGGACAAGTTCGAGCGGACGCTCGCGAACGGCCTAACGATGCTGAACGAGGCGATCGCGCGCGCGAGGGCTGAGGGCCAGAAGTGGATCGATCGCGACACGGCCTTCAGGCTCTCCGACACGTACGGCTTCCCGCTGGAGATGACGAAAGAGATCGCCGCGGCCGCCGGCCTTACGGTCGACGAGCGCGGCTTCAACGAGCTCCTCGAGGGTCAGCGCAGCCGCAGCCGCGCGACGGCCAAGTTCACGCAGGACGCGATGCGCTTCGGGCAGTTCTACTCGTTGCTCCGCGAGACGCAAGGTCTTCGCAGCGAGTTCACCGGATACGACGAGCTCGCGACGGATGGGACGATCGCGTCGCTCGTCGTCGGCGGCTCGCGCGTGGAGCTCGCGCATGAGGGTGCGGATGTGGAGATCGTTCTCGACCGCACTCCTTTCTACCCGGAGGGCGGCGGCCAGGTCGGCGACCGGGGCACGATCACGACGGACGAGGGCCGCGCGATGGTCGCGGACACTCAGACCGCTGCGCCCGGTGTGATCGTGATGAGCGCGAAGGTCGTCGATGGCGTCCTGCGCGTGTCGGGGCGTGCGCACGCCGCCGTCGACGAGGAGCTGCGCCGCGACACGATGCGCAATCACACCGCGACGCATCTGCTGCACGCGACCCTGCGGAACCTCTTTGGTGAGGACGTCCACCAGGCGGGCTCGCTCGTGCACGCGCCGAATCTGCGTTTCGACTTCACGTTCGGTCGCGCGGTCACGCCGCAGGAGCTCCAGCGTGTCGAGGACGAAGTGAATCGCGCGATCCTCGACAACGCGAGCGTTCATGCGCGCGTGATGCCGCTGAGCCAAGCGCTCGCGTCGGGTGCGATGGCGCTCTTCGGCGAGAAATACGACGACGAGGTCCGCGTGATCGAAGCGGGTCCGAGCCGCGAGCTCTGCGGCGGCACGCATTGCCACTGCACCGGCGACATCGGCCCGTTCCTCATCACGAAGGAAGAGAGCATCGGTGCGGGCGTGCGACGCATCGAGGCGGTCACCGGTGTCGGCGCCCTGCGCGAGGTGCGCGACGTGCGCGACCGCCTGTCTCGCGCGGCGGCGGCGCTTCGCGTTCCGCCAACGCGGGTGCCGGAGAGCGTCACGCAGCTGCTCGAGTCTCGCGAGCGCCTGGAAAAGGAGCTCGCGACGCTGCAGCGCAGCGGCGTGGACAGTGTGGCGGCTTCGCTCCTCGCGACGGCGGTGGTGGTCGGGAACGCGAAGCTCGTCGCGGCCGACGTGGGCGACGGCGACGTCAATGGGCTGCGCGCGCTTTCGGATCGGATCCGGGAGACGATCGGATCCGGTGTCGTGGTGCTAGGTGCGAGGCGCAACGGCACGGCGGCGCTGGTCGTGTATGTGACGAAGGACCTGTCGTCGAAGGTGAACGCGGACGCGCTGGTGAAAGAGGTGCTCGCGCCCATCATCGACGGCAGAGGTGGCGGCCGCCCGGAGAGCGCCTCAGCCGGTGGAAAGAACCCTGCTCGGATCGCCGAGGCGCTCGAGACGGCACGGGAAGCGGTGCGCGCACGTTTGGATGGGGGACGTGGCCTCCACTAGCGCACGCGATACCCGCTCGGTCGGACCGAGAGGCCCGCTGGTCGCCGGCGTGGAGCTCTCCGCCACGGTCGCGCGGGTCATCGTCGCGACGCGCGAGAACACGCGGCTCCGTGTCACCGGGCGCGGCGAGGCTGGCCTCGCCGAGGGTGCGGTGACCGGCGGGCTCGTCGTCGATCGCGACTCGGTGTCCGCGGCGCTTGTCACAGCGTTCGCCGCCGCCGAGCGAGGCCAGCGTGTGGACCGGTCGGTGGTGGCGATCGATGGCGACGATGTGCGGACCTACCACCTCTCGACCTCATTCGAGCGCGAATCGTCCGAGGCTCCGGTCGCGGCGAGCGAGATCTCGCGCGCGACGCGCGAGGCCGCTACGGTCGCGGCGAAGAGCGCCTCGGCGAGTGCCGAAGAAGACCCCGCGCTCCGGGGTGTGCCGACCGCGCGGCTGCACGAGGACGTCGCGTCCCTCTCGCTCGACGGTCGTCAGCTCGCGTCCCTCGTCGGGCAGCGCGGCGGACTCGTGGAGGTCTGGACCGACGTCAGCGTCGCTCCCCTAGTCTTGTCGGGAGCCGCGATCGGGGCGCTCGAGACCGCCCGTCACCGTGGTGCCGTGGTGCCGGGTGCCTATGCGCTTGGCCGTCTCCTCACGGAGTCCGGCGTGCTCGACGCCGGCGTGCTGCGACTCGGCGCCGACGTCACCGCGCTCGCGATCCTGCGGGAGGGGCGCGTCGTCGCGACGCGCGCCTTCGGTCTCGGCCGCATCGCGCTCCTGTCGCGCCCGGACCGTCTCGAGGCGGACGCGCGCGTGTGGGCCGACTGCATCGTCGCATCGCTGCACACGCTCGACGGACTCCCGCCGGCACGCTGGCTGTTCGTCGGCATCCCCGACTCGCTGTCGGCACTGACGCGCGCGCTCGACGAGGCGGTGGGCGGCGTCCGCGGCGGCGCGGTCGATGTCACGCCGCTGTCGGTCGGCATCGCGAGCCGCGCATATGGTGATGTGCAGCTGCGTGCGGACGATCTTGTCGCCGTCGGGGCCGCTGCGATCGCATCCGGGATCTTCGTCTCATGACCGTGCCGGTCGCCGGACGCACCGTGGTCGAGCTCGGACCGCGCGCGAGCGTGCTGGAAGCGGTGGAGCGCATCGCCGCCGCGCCCGCTGCGGACGATCTGGTGCTCTCCATCTCCGCCGGCGCGCCCGCCGCCCGCAACGCGGTGTTCTTCGAGGTCGCGCGCCGCGCCGCCGGCACGCGACGTCTTGCGATCGTCTCGCCTGACACGCGTGCTCGCTCCCTGGCGTCATCGGTCCATCTGCCGGCCTTCGCGAGCACCGCCGCGCTCGAGCGGCAGGAGCTCGATGCGACCGAGCCACTCACGACCGCGCGACGCGCCGCCCTCGCGCGACCGGCGCGGGTCAAGCGCGCCGCCACGGGCTCGTCACCCATTCGGATCCTCGGGATCCTCGGAAGCCTGCTCGCCGCGGCGCTCGTGCTGATGGTCGTGATCGGACCGTGGGCGACGGTGGTCGTGAAGCCGGTCTCGAAGGCGCTCGGTCCGATCGAGTTCGAGCTTCGGGCTGGTCCGCAGGGCGAGATCCCCGGCGCTCTGACGCTGGTCGCGAACGACCAGAGTCAGAAGTACGCACAGCCGGCGACGGGCGAGCGTCTCGACCCGATCAAGGCGAAGGGCGTCGCCCGGTTCACGAATCGGGTCACGCAGGAAACGCGCGTCCTCAAGGGCACTGTCGTGCGCACGCGCGACAACGTTCGCTTCCAGACGACCGAGGAGAAGATCATCCCGCGAAGCTCGCTCGACATCCTCCCGCCGTTCGTGAAGTTCGGGACCGTCGATATCGCGATCGAGGCCCTTGATGCCGGTCCGGCGGGCAACGTCGCGGCGAACACGATCACGGTGACCGATCGCGAGGACTACGCGGTGGGCAATCCGCAGGCGACGGCGGGCGGCGAGATCAAGAAGTTCGCCGTCGTCACCGGGTCGGACTACGGACTCGCCGCCGGCCGCGCCGAGGGGGAGCTTCGCAAACGCGGCCTGGAGAAGGTCGTCGAGTGGAAGGCGGATGCGGCGAACAAGGGCCGGATCATCTATGGCCCCGTCACGAAGGTGACCTCGGTCACGGGGTCCTCCGGTCTGGTGGGCACCGAGCCGCCGAACGGCATGTTCGAGCTGACGGTCACGGGAACGGTCACGGGCTACAGCGTCTCCGAGGCCGAGCCGCGCGCCACGACGATCACGAAGCTGAAGCAGCAGGCCGATCCCGAATACGACATCGACGAGGCCGCCGCGGGTGTCGCGGTCATCATCGGTCCGACGCTCGTCGACAACGGCGTCCAGTGGCGCGTGCGCGCGAGCACCTCGCAATTCCCGCAGGTGAAGGAGGCGCCACTGCGGACTGCGCTCGCCGGTCGTGAGTTCACCGAGGCACAGGCCGTCATCGAAGGGCAGGGACTGGAGCTACGGAGCTACACCATCTGGCCGGGCTGGTGGCCGCGGTTCCCGTTCTTCGATTCACGCCTGCGCATCGAGGTGGATACCCAGGCATCGGCTGCCTCGCCCTGAGCGTGCGCTATCTTGCGCTGGACGTCGGCGATCGCCGCATCGGCCTCGCCGTCGGTGACGACACCTTCGGCCTGGCGCGGCCGCTCCGGACGCTGGCGCGACGCAACCTCGAGGCCGATCTCGCGAGCCTCCGTGAGCTGATCGCGAAAGAGGAGGTTGGTGCTCTGGTCATCGGTCTTCCGCTGACCCTGCGCGGCGACGACGGGCCTCAGGCGCAGCGTGTGCGCCGGTTCGCCGACGCGTGCGCCGCGCTCGGGCTTCCGGTCGATCTCTACGACGAGCGCTTCACGACCGCTGAGGCCGCTCGCCGTGGCGCGGCCGATCTCGACGCCGGCGCGGCGACCGTGCTCCTCGAAGACTTCCTGTCGCGACGCCGGGCCGACTGATGCCGCCGTCACGCGAGCGTGCGGCACCGCCGCGGCAGCGGCGCTCATCGCTCGGGCCGTTCGCATTTCTCTTGTTCGTCGGGCTGATGGCCGTCGGTCTCTATGTGGTGGGCAGGCCGCTCGCCGAGGACGCGGCCGTGGCGTACGTCACCGAACACGACACGCTCCTGCGTCAGGATTTCATCCGCGGTTTCGTTGCGGATCGCGTGGCGAACGAGGTCGATCTGGCGAAGGACCCGCGCGCGGACAACCGGGCATTCGTGATCGCGCGTGGCGAGACGGCCGGTCAGATCGGAAAGCGGCTCGAACAGGAGGGGATCATCCGATCCGCCCTCGCCTTCGACTACGTGCTCTACGAGATGGAGCGCGAGAACGCGCTGCAGTCCGGCAGCTACACGGTGTCCGCCGCGCTCTCTCCGCGCGACCTGGCGAAGCTCTTTGAGAAGGCGCCCGGCGAGCAGATCGTTTTGCGCCTCATCGACGGCTGGCGGCTCTCCGAGATCGCGACGGCCGTGAACAAGGCGTTCCCCTCCATAACCAAGCAGGCGTTCAGCGCGGCGGCGGTCGTCGGCGATCGGAAGAACACCGTGCTCGCGGGTCTCGATTCGACGACACCGCTTGAGGGCTTCCTCTTTCCCGACACGTACTTCATGCGGCCGGACGCGACGGCGCCGCAGATCGTCGACGTACTCCTGGACACGTTCGAGCGCAAGGTGGGGACGACGCTCCGGTCCGCGTCGGCGGAACGGAAGGTCCCGATCTACGACATCGTGAAGCTCGCCTCGATCGTCGAACGAGAAGCGCGCGACCGCGGCGAGAGCCCGACGATCGCGGGCGTCTACACCAATCGCCTGCGGATCGGCATGAAGCTCGACGCGGACCCGACGATCCAGTACGCGATCGGCGAGTGGCGCGAGCTCTCGCTCGACGACCTCAAGCTGGACTCGCCGTACAACACCTATCTACATGCGGGCCTGCCGCCGACGCCGATCGCGAATCCTGGCGTCGCCGCGCTTGAAGGCGCCGCGAAACCGGCCGACGTGCCGTACTTCTATTTCGTCGCGAAGAGCGACGGCACCGGCGGGCACGCGTTCGCCGTCACGCTCGAGGAGCACGAGGCCAATCGGGTCAAATACGGGAACAAATGAGCGTGTGAGCTGTGGCGAACGTATACCTGCTCGGCCACCCCGTGGCGCACTCGCTCTCGCCGGCGATGCACAACGCCGCGTTCCTGGCGCTCGGTCTGCCGCACCGGTACGAGACACGTGATGTCGAGTCGGATCGGCTCGAGGATTTCGTCGAAGCGCTGCGCAAGGACGACGTGCTGGGCGCGAACGTCACGATCCCGCACAAGGAACGCGCGCTGCGATTCATGGACGACGCGGGGCAGGACGCACGGCGGGTGGGCGCCGTCAACACGATCGTCCGGCGCGGCGGGCGCCTCATCGGGGAGAACACCGACGTGTATGGTTTCGAGCGCGCGATCACCGAGCCGCGACCCGGACGCGGCGCGACGCTGTTCGCGGGAGAGACCGTGCTCGTGCTGGGGGCCGGCGGGGCAGCGCGGGCCTGCGCCGTCGTGCTCCTACAGCGCGGGAACGAGGTGCGGATCGCGAACCGGAGTCGCCAGCGCGCGGAGCAGCTCGTCGCGGGGATCGAGGTCGACGGTCGGCGGGCGTCCGCCGTGCTGTGGCCGACACCCGACGATCTCGAGGCGGTCGCAGGGGTGGTCAATGCGACCCCGCTTGGCCTGCACGGTGAGGATCCACTCGAGGGGTTCGAGATCCGCGAGGGTCTGCGGGTCGTGGACCTTGTGCCCACCGCCGCGGTGACGCCGCTCGTCAAGCGGGCGCGCGCCGTCAAGAATGTCGTTGTCGTGGACGGACTCCTGGTGTTGCTCTATCAGGCGGCGCGCTCGTTCGCCATGTGGACGGGCCGGGAGGCGCCGCTCGCGGTGATGCGCGCGGCCCTCCCGCGCGCGATATGAGGCTCCTCACCGCCGGCGAGTCGCACGGTCCGGGGCTCGTCGCGGTCCTGGACGGCGTTCCGGCCGGCGTTGCCATTGCCGCGGCCGATATCGACAGCGATCTGCGGCGCCGGCAGCTCGGCTACGGCCGCGGTGCACGACAGAAGATCGAGCGCGACGCGGTGAACATCACCGGCGGCGTCCGGCACGGACGGTCAACGGGCGCGCCGATCGCTTTGCAGATCGCGAACCGCGACGCCGTGAACTGGGAGCGCGTGATGAGCGTCGAACCCGTGCTGGATCCGCCCGATCCGGTGACACGCCTCCGGCCGGGCCACGCCGACCTCGCGGGCGCTCTCAAGTTCGGGCATGAGGACGTGCGCGACGTCATCGAGCGCTCCAGCGCGCGGGAGACGGCGGCGCGCGTGGCGGCCGGCGCGATCGCGAAGGCCGTGCTCAGGCTGGTGGGCATGGAGGTGCGGAGCGAGACGAAGGCGATCGGCGACGTCGAGAGCGAGCCTCGCTTCGATTCCGAGGCGGTCGAGGCAAGCGAGGTGCGCTGCGCGGACGCGAGCCGTTCGCAGGCGATGGTGGCCGCGATCGCCGCTGCGCGAGAGGCAGGCGACACGCTCGGCGGCATCGTCGCCGTTCGCGCGAGCGGCGTCGTCGCCGGACTCGGCACGTCGGCGCAGTGGGATCGCCGCCTCGACGGGCGCATCGCACAGGCGCTGCTGTCGATCCAGAGCGCGAAGGGCGTGCAGTTCGCCGACGCGTTCGCCGCGGCACGCGAGCGCGGCAGCGCCGTGCACGATCCGATCAGCGTCGCCGACGGACACTTCACACGTAGCCGCAACCGCGCCGGCGGCCTCGAGGGCGGCATGAGCAACGGGGAGGACATCATCGTCGAGGTCGCGTTCAAGCCGATCTCGACGCTGATGAAGCCGCTGCCCTCAGCCGACCTTCGCACCGGAGCGTCGTCACCCGCGCACGTCGAGCGCAGCGACGTGTGCATCATTCCGGCGGCCGGCGTCGTCGCGGAGGCGATGCTCGCGTTGATACTCGCCGATGCGCTCCTCGAGAAGTTCGGCAGCGATAACGCGGACGACCTGGTCGCCGCGGTCCAGCGCTATCGCACCCGCCTCCGCCCGATCGACCAGAGGAAATAGGCGCGTGCACCTCTTCATCGTCGGTCCGCCGGGCATCGGCAAGAGCACCATCGCGCCTCTCCTCGCGAGCCGGCTGGGCGCGAGCGTCGTCGAGACCGACCGCGCCATCGCGCGTCGGGCGCGAAAGCCGAACAAGGACGTCATCGAGCAGGACGGGATGGAGAGCTTCCGCGATCTCGAGTCGCGCGTCATCGCGTCCTTTCGGCCGACGCCGGCGTGGATCGTCGTCGATACCGGCGGCGGTGCGCCGATCCGCGAGGAGAACCGGAGGCGGATGCGCGAGCTCGGCCTGATCATCGGGCTGCGCGGCTCGGTGGCGCGCGTCACCGCGGGGATCGCCGCGACGATGGCGAAGCGGCCGAATCAGGATGTGGCGCCGGGGGACCGCGCGCGATCCGT
>DATDEH010000019.1 GCA_036523395.1 Candidatus Limnocylindria bacterium
GCCGCGGCGAGATAGCCCTTGGGCAGCTTGTACATACGCGTGTATTGGAAGTGCCAGACCGGGCCGGTCTGGCCGATGAGCTCGCCTTCGAAACGGATGACCTTCGGAGTTTCGCTGACGATCTTGGTGTACTTGCTGATCTCGCGCTTCGCGGTCGCGCGCTCTTCGTCGGTGGCGTCAGAGGGAAGTGGGAACTCAGCGATTTCGCTCATAGGCGTTGGCGATGATACATTTCGCATTGCCCAAGCGAGCGCTGCTGTGGAGGAACGGACTCGAGATGGCGTACGTGATCACCGAGCCGTGCGTGAATCTGAAGGACGCAAGCTGCGTCGATGTGTGTCCTGTTGACTGCATCTATACGACCGATGCGGACAACATGTACTTCATCCATCCGGATGAATGCATCGACTGCGGTGCTTGTGAATCCGTTTGCCCTGTGAGTGCGATCTTTCCTGAGGACGCGGTCCCCGACAAGTGGAAGAACTACATCGAGATGAACAAGAACTACTTCAACAAGTAGTAACTTGCTAGGTGACACGAGATCGGCGGCGCATACGCTGCCGATTTCTCATAGTTGACTTGCGACGCGCACGCGCGTCGATTCGGACGCACTCCAGGCACTGCCGAAGATGTAGGTTGGGATCCTCGTCATTCTTTCCCCGACCGTTGAACGGTCGGACGCGCGCGTTCCACTTGTCGTGGCCGCGCAGGCAGTAACGTGAACCGGCGACCCCGAAGGCTGGATTACCCCGCGGGAGGTCCGGCTGGGCGTGAATGACCCTCAGAACACGCTGCGCCTGCGCTCGCTTGACCGGGCCGATGAACGGCCACAAAAGGTGAAGGGCTATTTGAACGCCCGTTACGGTGCAGACTCGCCAACGTCGGTACGGCTTCCAGTTGCCCTTACGTGGGCGGACTCCTGAGATTGCGCCAAGATCCGCGAGCGCGGATTTCAGGCGGACGAGTTCTGGAGCAACGCCGACATCGGCCGACTGGGGAACATAGAGGCGCGGAACCAAGTGGCCTGCATGTGTCCGGTGTTTCTCTAAGTAGGTGCTCCCTTCGCCATCGAAGAAGCCGCCGGCCCAGGCAAGCTCTTCACTGGGCGACGCCGGCCAGGTGACGGCTGGCAACGACCGGCCAAGAGTCCGCTCGAATTCGGCACGCTTCGCGGGACAGAGCCACGGCCCTATGGCGTCAGCGACACGTGCAACGTCGGGGCGGGAGCTGACTTCCCACCAATAGAGGTCCTGCTTCCCTTCCTCGCGTCGTGGACCCTTGAGGCGTCCAACGCAGACGATCCGACGAAACTTTAGGAGCACTGCGGGCATTCCGTCGGGATCGGCTTGGTTGATCCGCGCTTGGACTCCGCGCCCAGAACGGTTCGTCCACCCTTCGCCATCAAAGAATCCCGCCGCCCACGCAAGCTCGTGCGGATCCATGCACGAGTAAAGACCACATCAGAGGTGCTCTTGTCTGTCCCTCGCCCGTCACACGTTTGTGTGACGACGACAGCTATTTCGCGGTACCGCGTTAGTCCTCGATGAGCTTCCTTCCAGCGAACCCCGCCTCGAGGTCATGCCAGTAGCTGATGTGGCTCCCCTCGCCGAGCTGCCAGCAGAGATACACCTCGCGTCCGCGGAACTTCGTGCGGAAGTCGATCAGCCCGCGGTCGGGATCCTTCACCTCGACGCCGAGCTCGGCGATGTCCTTGAGGAGCGCGTTCATCTCCTGCGCGACGGGGTCGGATGGGCGCCGCCGATACGCGGCGACGCGACGCTGCAGATCCTCGAGGAGGGGTCGGACCTTGGGCAGCAGTGCCTCGGCCTGGCTGCGGGTGTACGTCGGCATATGCTCTCCGCCGAGTATCGCCCAGGAGGGACGCTATGGCGACGTACGTTCTCCTCACGAAGGTCACCGCAGCCGGGGTCAAGACGCTCCAGTCGAACCCGCGCCGCATCAAGGAAGTCAACAAGGATGTCGAGGCGCTCGGGGCCCGCGTGGTCGCGCAGTACGCGACGCTCGGCCGCTACGACTTCGTGAACATCGTCGAAGCGAAGGACAACGAGACGATCGCCCGCCTCTCCGTCGCGCTGGGCGCTCGCGGGACGGTCCAGATCGAGACGCTGACCGCGATCCCGGTGGAGACGTTCATCCGCGGGCTGGCCAC
>DATDEH010000020.1 GCA_036523395.1 Candidatus Limnocylindria bacterium
GACACCCTCCCACGCCGGCTCCCCGCAGTCGCGCGCCGGACCGGCTCATTGTGCTACCCCCACCGCTAAGGGACTGTTCACCGTGCCGCCGGTTGCGGCCAGAACTAGCATCCCGCCGAAGCTTGCTTCCGGAAGGGGGTGATCGGCGCGCGCGTGGGTCTGTCGCAGGGTCGTTAGGGGAGGGAAACATGACCACGTCTGTCGTCGTTACCGCGGACGGCAAGCACGAGCTCTCGGGGGACCTGCCCAGGTCCCAGCTCTACAACAAGGACCTCGCGCCGACTCCAGCCCGGCTCCGCAACTGGGGCCTGTACTCATTCCTCGCGTTCTGGGTCGGCTGCTGTGTCGTCATCCCGTCGTGGAGCCTGGCCAACATCGGCCTCGTCTTCGGATTCGATCCCGCCACCTCGATCTTCGTCGTGGTGCTGGGCAACGCCATCGTGACGGTGCCGTTGCTCCTGAACTCGCACGTCGGAGCGAAGTACGGGATCCCGTACCCGGTCTTCGTGCGCGCGTCCTTCGGCACGTGGGGCGCCAACGTCGCGGCCGTGCTGCGCGGGATCGTCGCGTGCGGCTGGTTCGGCATCGAGTCGTGGCTTGGCGGCTACGCGATGTATGTCCTCGTCGGCATCCTGTTCCCCGGGTTCAAGGATCCGCCGGTGAAGGTCGACTGGTTCGTCCTGCCCGGGCCGTTCCAGATGTCGATGTTCCTGCTGTTCCTCGTGATCCAGGTCTGGCTGGCGATCGCGGCGCCGCCCTGGAAGGGGTCCCGTGCGATCAAGGTGATGTTCGACTGGTCCGCGCCGTTCCTGCTCGCCTTCACCTTGTTCCTGTTCATCTACTTCGGGTTCCGGGTCGGCTTCGACAAGATGTTCAACTTCCAGCTCACACCGGACAAGCCGCTCGGTGGCGGTCTCTACTTCTGGTTCCTGCTGCTGAACATCAATGTGGGCTTCTGGGCCACGATGGCCCTGAATATCTCGGACGTGACGCGTTTCGCGAAAGAGCAAACGCGGCAGATGATCGGGCAGGCCATCGGCCTCGTCGGCACGATGGCGTTCTTCAGCGGCATGGGCGTACTTGTCACCGCGGGTGGCGTGAGCGCCTATTCCGAGACGATCAAAGACACCGCCAATCAGGCCGGCACAGCGAACGACCTGTGGAACCCGATCAACCTGTTCGCGAAGCTGAATGGTGATCTCGGTCCGATCATCATCGTTCTCGCGCTCATCTTCGTGGTGCTCGCGCAACTCTCGACGAACATCGGAGCCAACGTGATCGCTCCGGCGAACGATTTCCAGAACCTCGCACCGAAACGGCTGAACTGGGCCTGGGGCGTCATCATCACCGCGGTCATCGGCACGCTGCTCCAGCCCTGGGTGCTGTTCTTCAACGCGTTGTCCTACGCGATCACCTGGCTGTCGGGATATGGCGGCTTCCTCGGCGCGATCGGCGGCATCATGATCGCCGACTACTGGCTGCTGCGGCGGCAGAAGCTGAACCTCCTCGAGCTCTATCGGGAGGATGGGGTCTACAGCTACCGGAACACATGGGGCGTCAATCCCTACGCGATCATCGCGCTGCTCATCGGGATCGTTCCGCCGTTCATCGGCTGGCTGAACGTCATCGGCTGGTTCGTCAAGATCGACGGCTACCAGGGCTCGTGGCTCGACTGGCTCCAGACCGGGTCTTGGTTCTGGAGCTTCGGCACAGCCCTCGTGTCCTATTACGCACTGATGACGCTGTTCGGTAAGCGCTACCTCGAGGAGCAGACCGGGGAGCCGGTCGGCGGCGCCCCGCAACGGGCCTCGGCGCGGGCCTAGCGAACTGGGAGGATGGCGCGGACGCCGAGTCCGCGCCATCCTTGTCCCTGCGACGCGGAGGTGAAGACGTGACGACGGTGAAGGCTGCGCTCGTCCAGGTCGCCTGGACCGGGGACAAAGACTCCATGGTCGCCAAGCACGTGAAGTACATCGAGCAGGCAGCGCAGCAGGGCGCCCAGGTCATGTGCCTGCAGGAGCTCTTCTACGGGCCGTACTTCTGCCAGGTGCAGGACACCAAGCACTACTCGTACACGGAGAAGATCCCTGACGGGCCGACCACCAAGCTCATGCAGGAGCTCGCCAAGAAGCACGGCATCGTCCTCATCGCGCCGATGTATGAGGAGGACCAGGTCGGCGTCTACTACAACACCGCCGCGGTGATCGACGCCGATGGGAAATACCTGGGGAAATACCGGAAGACGCACATCCCGCACGTGAACGGGTTCTGGGAGAAGTTCTACTTCCGTCCCGGGAACATGGGGTATCCCGTGTTCGACACAGCGGTCGGAAAAGTGGGCGTCTATATCTGCTATGACCGCCACTTCCCCGAAGGGGCGCGCATGCTCGGGCTGCACGGCGCCGAGCTCGTGTTCATCCCGTCCGCGACGTCGCGCGGCCTGTCGATGCATCTGTGGTTCATCGAGCAGACCGCTCACGCGATCGCGAACGGCTACTGGGTCGGAACGATCAACCGGGTCGGTCAGGAGAAGGAATTCGGGCCGAACGACTACTACGGCTCGTCGTACTTCGCGGACCCGCGTGGCAAGATCATCGCGCAGGCATCGGAGAAGGACGAGCAGCTCCTCGTCGCGGACCTGAACATGGACCTCGTGCGCGAGGTCCGCAACACGTGGCAGTTCTACCGCGACCGCCGGCCGGACATGTACGACGACATGGTGAAGCCGTAGCGCCATGACGCTTCCGGCGCTGAACTACATCGGCGGCGCGTGGGTCGAGTCGACCTCGCGCGCGCGGGTACGCGACGTGAATCCGGCGCGCAGCAGCGAGTCGCTCGGCGACGCGACGGTCTCGACGCCGGCGGACGTCGTGCACGCGATCGACGCGGCCGCCGCCGCATATCAGGAGTGGCGGCGGACGCCGCCGCCGCAGCGCGGCGACATCGTGCGCAAAGCAGCTGATCTCATGGAGCGGCGACGCGTCGAGCTCGCGCGCCTGCTCACGGAGGAGGAGGGCAAGACGCTCCCCGAGTCGCTGGGCGAGGTCGATCGGGCGGTCGCGAACGTGCGCTTCGCGGCGGCGCAGGGCTCGCGCCTCACCGGCGAGACGATCCCGTCGACGCAGCGCGGCACGTTCATCTACACCGTGCGCGATCCGCTCGGCGTCGTCGCGTGCATCACGCCCTGGAACTTCCCAGTCGCGATCCCCGCGTGGAAGATCGCGCCTGCTCTCGTCGCTGGGAACGCCGTCGTGTTCAAGCCCGCGACGCTCACACCGCTCTGCGCAGCGCAGGTCGTGCAGTGCTTCATCGACGGTGGCGTCCCGGACGGCGTCCT
>DATDEH010000021.1 GCA_036523395.1 Candidatus Limnocylindria bacterium
CGTCGGGTGCGCGTGGATCGTCGCGATCACGTCGTCGGTCGTCGCCTCGAGGCGCATGGCGAGTGTCGCCTCAGCGATCAGCTCGCTGGCCTGCGGCCCGACGATGTGGACGCCGACGATGCGCTGATCCTTACCGGCCGCGACGATCTTCGTGACGCCGTCGCTCTCACCGAGCGCCCGCGCGCGCCCCGACGCCTTGAACGAGAAGCGCGCGACCTTCACTTCGTCGCCGTACTTCTCTTTCGCCTGAGCCTCCGTGAGACCGACCTGCGCGATCTCGGGATGCGTGTACACGACGTTCGGCACGACGTCGTAATCCATCGCGGCCTCTTCGCCGAGGATCGTATCGACGGCGACCTCGCCCTGTGTCGACGCGACATGTGCGAGCTTTGGAGCACGCGGATCGCCGATGCAGTCGCCGATCGCCCACACCCCCTTCACGCTGGTGCGCATGTGCTCGTCGACGGTGATGCCGAGCCGGTTGGTCGCGAAACCGGCGTTCTCGACGCCGGTGAGGTTCGCGACGCGCCCGGCGCCGAGCAGGACCTCGTCACCTTCGAACGCCTTTGACGCGCCGCCGACCTCGGCGGTCACCTTGACGGTCCCCCCGGACCGCGCGACCTCGGTCACCTTCGCCTCGCTGATGATCGTGATCCCGCGAGACTGCAGCGCCCGCACCAGGAGGCGCACGAGCTCGGGGTCCGCATAGGCGATGGGCTGCGGCAGCATCTCGAGCACGGTCACCTCGGAGCCGAGCTCGGCGTAGAAGGTCCCGAGCTCCAGACCGATCGCGCCGCCGCCGATGACGATGAGCCGCTTCGGTGCGGTCGTGAGCGAGAGGGCACCGACATTGTCGAGCGGCCTGGACTCGGCCAGCCCCTTGATGGGCGGCATGCCGACCTTCGATCCGGTCGCGACGATGACGTTCTTCGCGTCGATCGCCTGCTCTCCGCTCGCGGTCCGTACCCTCAGCTGCGCCGGCGACACGAGCGTGCCCTCGCCCTTGATGAGGTCGACCTTCCGCGCTTTGAGGAGCTGCTCCACGCCGGCGACGTTCTGCGCGACGACGGCATCCTTGCGCGCCACCGCTTTGCTCAGATCGAAACGCGCGCCCTGCACGAAGATCCCGTGCTCCTCACCGTGCGTCGTGACCCAGTACGCATGACTGGAATCGAGCAGCGCCTTCGATGGGATGCAGCCCACGGTCACGCAGATCCCGCCGACGCGGTCGCGTTCGATGAGCGCCACGCGCGCTCCTTTGATGCCGGCGTGGAGCGCCGCGACGTAGCCACCGGGGCCGCCGCCGAGGATGGCGATGTCGTACGGCGTCACGTGAAAAGCGTAATCACTTCGGATGCGTCGCGCTCCAGCGGATGCGCCGCATATCCGTGCTTCGCGTACAGCCGAAGGTAGAGCGGAAGGAACGCAAGACCGAGGCGCTCGTACTGCTTCACATGCCGGAGCTCGTGCCGCCAGAGGCGATCGGTCGGCTCGAACGCGAAAACGATCACGTGCCCGAAGGTGATGGCCGCGTAATGCCGGCGAGTGAGGACGAAGTGCGCGAGGCCGCGGTCGCTCACGTAGAGGAAGCATCCGTCGCGGAACCGTGGACATACGAACGACAGCCAGCCGAGGACATGTCCGATGGGATCGGCATGATGTTCGACGAGCAAGCGCGCGCTACTGCGGCGTGCGCGCAGCGCGAACGCCAAGCAGATGAGCGCAGCGAAGGCTGCGCGATTATTGCTCGACGCTATCGACCACCGCCATCACCGCCGCGGTCACGCGGTCGGCCGTCGTCGCGCGCGGATCGAAACGCACGATGAGCCGGCGATCCATGGCCTCGACGCTCACGCCGACCACTCCGTCGATCTTCCTGCTTCCCGTCACGACCTGTGACGCACACGAGCTTCACATCAGGGCCGAGATCTCGAGCGAGATCTCCACCGTGTCGGCCGCCGCTGTCGAGGCCGGCGCGTCGGGTGCGCTGCCCGGTTTCAGCGCGGGCGAGCCGCACGCGACCACCGCGACGAGCAAGAGAAAGGGCGCCAAGCGCACGTTCTCATTGTGCGCTTGGCGCCCCAGATCGCTATTGGTCAGGAAGTACTAGCGGTTGACGTCCTCGACGTCTTCCTTGACCTCACCAATGACCTGCTTGCCCTTGCCCTTGGCCTGGTCGAGCTTGCCGCCGATCTCGGTCGAGCGGTCGCCGCCGAGCTTGCCGGCCTCTTCCTTGACCTTGCCCTTGGTCTCGTCCCACTTGCCTTCCATCTTGTCGTGTGTGGAGTCCTTCATGAGATGTTTCCTCCTATGTGTGGGCCCGTAGGCCCTACAAGAGAAGCGGCAAGAGCGGTGCCAGCATCGCTCGTGTAACGGTGTTTTCGCCATGTGAGCGCGAAGCCGATCATGCGGGGCGGCGCCCAGCGAGCACGAGCCAACGATGCGCGCGCGCGATCGGCCCCGGCGCCCACCAGTTGAGACCACCGAGCAGGCGCATGGCTGCGGGAACGATGAGGGCGCGCACCAACGTCGCATCGAGAGCGACCGCGACGGCCATGCCGAGACCGATCGATTTGATGATCACGACATCAGCAAGCGCGAATCCGGTGAAGACGGCGACCATGATCGCGGCCGCAGCGGTGATGAGCCGACCACTGCGCTCGAGTCCCTCGGCGACCGCGTGCGTGTTATCACCAGTGCGCTTGTACTCCTCCTGGATGCGGCTGAGGAGCAGGACCTCGTAGTCCATCGAGAGGCCGAAGACGATGCAGAAGAGGATCACCGGCACAGATGGGTCGAGCGCCTGAGGCGTGAAGTTCATGAGCTGGCTGAGGTGGCCGTCGACGAACACCCACACCATCGCGCCGAACGACGCGCTGATCGAGAGCAGATTCATGAGCACCGCCTTGAGCGGTAGAACAACGGAGCCGAGCAGCAGGAACAGCGCCATGTACGTCAACACGACGATGAACGCGACGGCGCGGACGGCATGCGTGGCGACGAAGTCGATGGTGTCGAGGTCGAACGCGGTCTGCCCGCTCACGAGGATCTCGCCACCGGCCGGATCGGGAAGGGCCCGTATCGCGCGGACCAGGTCGCGCGCCGCATCGCTCGAAGCCGGTCGCGCCGTGATCACACGTATGACAGCGATGTGCGGTCCGGTCACCGCCGCGGCGGGCAGAAGGTGGCCGGAGTCATCGAACGGCGCCTCGACGCGCAGCACATCCGGAAGGGTTGCGATCTTGCGCGAAAGGGCGAACACCTCGGCGTCGCGTCCGGAGCGGAGCGGGTCGCCGTCGGCGAAATACAGGACGATCGGGAACGCCGACTGCTCCTGGCCGGGGAAGTCACGGACGAGCATGTCGTAGCCACGACGCGACTCGGACCCCGGCGGAAGCGCGGTCGTGTCCGCGTTGGCCAGACGGATGTGAAGGAACGGCGAGCCCGCGGCCAGCACGAATGCGACGGTCGGCACGAGGACGAGCAGCGGACGACGCATGACAGCGGTGGCGATCGAATGCCAGAGCCCGGTCGCGCTTTGCTCTCGACGCGGGAACGGAAGGCGCCACGCGTTCACGCGCGGCCCGAGGATCGCGAGAAGCGCCGGAAGGAACGTCAGGGCGTAGACCACGGCCACCGCGACGACGATCGCGCCGGCCAGACCCAGCGACGCAAGGAACGTCCCTTCGAAGAAGAGCAGGCCGGAGAGCCCGATCGCCACGGTGAGGCCGGAGAAGACGACCGCGCGGCCCGCGGTCCCCATGCTGCGTGCGAGCGCATCCTCGCGCGACGCTCCGGCCGCGAGCTCCTCGCGGAAGCGCGAAACGATGAAGAGCGAATAGTCGATCGACGTGCCGAGCCCGATGAGCGTGACGATGTTGAGTGCGTAGGTCGAGACGTCCGTGAAGCGCGTCAGGAGGAACACGCCCCCGAGCCCGCCGACGATGGCGAGCACTCCGACGCCGAGCGGTACGAGCGCGCCCACCACGGTGCCGAAGACGATGAGCATGAGGATGAGCGCGACGGGAAGCGACACGATCTCGGCGCGCTGGAGATCCCGGTCGAGGATCACGTCGAAGTCACGATTGATCGGGAGACCGCCGGTGGCGAGGATCGTCAGGCTGTCGGATCGGACCAGGGCACGCAGGTCTTCGAAGTAGACCTCTGCGACCGAGCGTGGGTCCTTCAGCTGGACGAACGCGAGCATGCCGTGCCCGTCGCGGGACAGCAGGCTGGGCGTCGGCGTGTCGTAGTAGGTGCGGATGCTCGTGACGCGCGCGTCTGCGCGCAGCGGAACGAGCGCGTCGACGACGGCCTGCTGGTACGCCGGGTCCTTGACCGCGAGCCTCTCGCTGCGGAACAGGAGAGTGAACGACGCTCCCGCCGGCGCGCCGGTCGGTCGTGGAAGCTCGCTGGTAAGGAGCTGCGACGCCCTCCCGGACTCGGTCGACGGGATCGTGTCGGGATTGCGGAGATCGCCGCCCTGGGCGAGGAGAAGGGCGCTCAGAGCCAGGATCGCGAGCGACACGCCGAGCACGGCCCAGCGTCGGCGGTGCACGAACCTTCCCCAGCCCTCCAGCATGCGCAGACAGTACGTTCGAGGCGGCCGCGAGGTTCCACGGCGGCGTCTCGACTACGTCGGATCGAACATTGACGGTCGGGCCGAGGAGCGGTCATCGTTCATGGCGATGGCTGTAGTTGACGTTCTTCGTCTTGGCGCGCGCCTGCCGGCGGGCTACCGCGCGCGCGACTTCGAGGAGGGCGACCGCGACGCGTTCGTCGCGGAGCGCAACAAAGAACAGCACTGGATGGAGCAGGGCAGCGCAGAAGAGTGGCGCTACTGGGACAACCTCATCAAAGACGCCACGCTCCTGCGGGTGAGCGTTGAGGCACCCGACGGCTCCATCGCGGCGCTGGCGGACATCGGCTCCGGCTTCACGCCGCGCCCCGACCGGTCGCAGTTCATCGGCATGACAGTGCTCGCGCGACACCGGCGTAAGGGCATCGGCGCCGCGCTGCTCGTGGCGCTCGAGGATGAGGCCCGGCGCCGCGACGTTCCGAAGCTGCTTGGGGGCGCGAACGAGGGCGAGAAGTTCGCGCTCGACTGGGCGCTCGGCCACGGCTACCGGCAGATCGGCCGCCGCATCGCTTCCTACGTCGAGCTTGCGACATTCGAGCCCGGCGCGGTTCGCTGATGCGCTCGACCGCGCACGCGCCGCCGGGATCAGGATCACGAGCTTCGCGGAAACGCTCGAGGGCAAGGACGCCGCCGCGCAAGAGAAGTGGTGGCGTGCGCTGTACGAGGCCGAGGCGCCGATGTGGGAGGACATCCCCTTCGCGACGCCGACCCCGCATTGGCCATACGACCGCTTCTACGAGGCGGCGACGAGTGGCCAGCAGCTCGCGGACCTATCGCTCGTCGCGTATGCCGGCGATCGGATCGCGGGGTTCACCACGACGGGCAAGAGCAAAGACAAGGACGGGTGGACCTGGATGACCGGCACGGCGCGCGAGTACCGCGGCCGCGGCGTCGCGCGCGCGCTCAAGGTCGAGGCGCTGACACGGGCCAAGCGCAAAGGGCTGCGCGCGCTGGGAACGACGAATGACGAGCCGAACAAGTCGATGCGCGGGATCAACGCGAAGCTGGGGTACCAGATGCTTCCGGCGCACGTGGAGCTTGAGAAGCCGCTGGCCTGATCTCAGCGGGCAGCAGTAGCAACACGAGCCCCGCGCCGAGCGCCGCGGTCGACGCGAGGATGAGTCCCCCACCCACGTCGGTGAGCTGCCAGATCGCGGTCGCACCGAGCGCGCCGATCACCGTGCCTGTTTGAGCGACCGCGCTCACGACGCCGAACACGCGCCCGCGCCGCGCAGCCGGCACGGCGTTCGTCAGGAGCGCGAACCACGACGCGTTGTACGCGGTCAGCGCCGCGCCGGTGAAGAAGCTGATGGCGTAGAAGAACGGCTTCGGGAGTCCGAAGAAGACGATGAAACCGAAGAGGAAGATCGGGAAAGACGCCAGCACCGCCATGCGGCGACGGCCGGTGCGATCGGCGAGGTGACCGAGCCACGGACCGAGCGTGATGTCGCCGATGCCGAAGATCGTGAAGATGATGCCGACGTCGAATGTCGACCAGCCCAGACGCGTCGTGACGAACGGCGCGTAGCTCGTGACCCAGCCGCCGAACCCGATGAGCAGGAGCAGGTTCCCGGCGAGCAGGATGAATACGGTCCGGTTCCACGCGCGGCCGCCTACCATCGCCGCGGCGTCGTCGTGCGCTCGCGCTTTCGGGCGCGGGAGGAACAGCGCGGCGACGAAGGCGAGCGCGCTCGTGGCGGCGACGATGAAGAACGGCGCCCGGAGATCGCCGCCGGCGGCGACGAGTCCGCCGAAGCCTGGGCCGAGGACGCTCCCCGCGGAGTTCGCGGCGGAGATGATGCTGTTGAAGAACGCCAGGCTCGCCTGCTCCGCAGTCTGCGATATGTACAGGCGGGTCGCGACCATGTTGACGCCGCCCCCGAGGCCCGCGACGAAGCGGTAGCCGATGAGGGCGATCGCGGTGGGCGCCGTCGCGATGAGCACGTTCGCGGCCGCATACGTGCCGATCCCCGCGACGATGAAGCGACGTGCGCCGTAGCGGTCCATGAGGAATCCCGACGCGAACTGCGCGAGGCCGTTCGCGACCGCGAAGCCGCTCGTCATCAGTCCGAGCTGCAGCGGAGATGCGCCGAGCGACAGCGCGTAGAGCGGGAGCAGGGGCAGCATGATCGAGATGCCGAGGCTCGAGACGAATGAGATCGTCGCGAGCACAGCGAGCGCCGGGCTGCCGTTGTCGCGGAGTCGCCGGATCACCGCGCGAGATTACGGCCACGACGGAAAGCTTCCACCTCGTGCACGACATACGCTTGTGAATGTGGGGGACACCGCGATCGCGTTCGACGGTACTAGCAAGCGATATCGAAATGGCACGGTCGCGCTCCGCGAGGTCACGTGGTCGATCCCGCTCGGGGCCCGAGCGTGCCTCCTCGGGCCGAATGGCTCAGGCAAAACGACGTCGATCCGTCTCCTCCAGGGCGCGCTCGCGCCAACGGCCGGCTCGGTGCGGCTCCTCGGTGAAACGGTGAACGGAGCCCACTTGGGGGACGCGCGACGGCGCTGCGGCATCGTTCCCCAGAACGCGGGCATGTATGCCGATCTCACGACCGCGGAGTACCTCGAGCTCGCGCGCAGGCTGTACGGACGCGGCGACCCCGGGCGCGCGATCGAGCAGTTCGGGTTGGGAGAACACCGCGACAAGCGCCTCGCCCAGCTTTCCGGCGGTTTTCAGCGCCGCGTCGTCGTCGCGGCGGCGCTGCTCTCCGAGCCGGACCTCCTGCTCCTCGATGAGCCCAGCGTCGGACTCGACCCGGTCGCCGCGCGCGAGGTCCACGGCTATCTGGGAGAGGCGATGAAGGGACGCACGACGCTCCTCTGCACGCACAATCTCGCGGAAGCCGAAGCGCTCTGCGACGACGTCATCATCCTGCGCGCCGGCGAGGTACTGCTCCACGAGCCGCTGGCCGCCCTGCGCGAGCGTCAGCGTCCGCGCACGCGCCTCGCGGCTCTGCAGCCCGCCGAGGCGCTCGCCGAACGCGTTCGCGCGCACGGTCACATCGCGTCCGTTGAGGACGGCGGCGTCATCGCGCTCATCGACGCGCGACGGGATGCGCCCGGCCTCTTGCGCTCGATGCTGAGCGAGGGCATCGAGGTATACGAGTGCCGGCCGCTGTCGGCAACGCTCGAGGAGCTCTTCCTCGAGGCGGTGGCGCGATGAGACCGAGCTCGATCCGCTCGCTGTTGTGGAAGGAGACCCGGCAGCTCGGACGTAACCGCACCGCGATGCTCACCGCCGCGCTGCTCCCGTTCATCATCCTGTTCCTCGCGCCGATCCAGCTACTCGTGGCGGTGCACTTCGGCGGAGGTCCAGGGATCGAGGACCTTCGCAATTCGCCGCTTCCGGGCTTCGCTGACGTCACCGAACCTTCGCAGCTCCTTGTGCAGTTCTTCTATCCGATGCTGCTTGTGATGGGTGGCCTGCTCCTCCCCTCTCTCACCACCACGTACGCGATCGTCGCGGAGCGTGAACGACGCTCGCTCGAGCTGCTCATCTCGCTCCCGGTCAGCGTTGCTGAGATCCTCGCGGCGAAGCTCCTCGCTGTGCTTGCCGTGACCGCGCTGATCGGCCTGCCATACGTGGCCATCGTCCTCACGCTGCTCCTCATCCTCGGGATCGCAGGCGCTGCGACGATACCGGCGCTGCTCGCGCCTTTCCTCGCTGCCGTTGCGTGCTCCATCTGCATCTCGCTCCTGCTCACGCTTCTCGCACGGGACTTCCGCACGGCGAACAACCTCAGCGGTGCGTTCGTGGTGCCCGCGCTGCTGCTGACCGTCGGAACGCTCGGCGCGGTCGGAGGTCCCGCGCGCACGTATGTCGTCGCGGTGATCCTCCTCGCGCTCGGCGCCTTTGCGCTGTTCGCGGCGCTGCGCTGGGTCAGCTTCGAGCGCTACCTGGACTAGACGCTCAGGCCGACGACACGTGACGCGTACGCTACGTCGCATAGGCGATCCCGTCGGCGGGTTCCTGCTCCTCGGCTCCGCGCTCTGCGCGATCGGCGCGAGCCTGATCGTCTGCTACGTCATCTGGCTGAACACCTGGGAAGGTTGGGAGTCCTGGAACGCGCGCACCGGCCTCGATGCGGACCGGGCGGACGAAGAGCGGCTCCTGGGACACACGCGACGCAGGTAGCCAACAAAGCGCAAAAAGGGAGGGAGGCGATCCCGCCTCCCTCCTTGTGCGCTTTCGCGAGCTTGACTATTCGGCGGGTGTCGCCTCGGTCATCATGCCGGGCTCTTCGCCACCGACCTCGGACCAGATCTTTACGTTCTTTGGCTCCTTCAGGAAGAGCGTTCCGAGGACCACGGTCATGAGCGCGACCGTGATCACGTACGCGAGGCCGAGGTAGATGTTCCCGTTCGGGTCAGGCGGGGTGGACGTGTTCATTGAACGCAGGTCGAAGATGCCGAGCCACGGGACATATGACGTCGCGATCGGGATCGTCGCACCGACGAGACCGGTGAACGTCAGCGGCAGCAGGCCGCCGAACCAGCCGTTCCCGAAGTGGTACGGGATCGAGAGCGATGTGTAGCGGACCTTTGCCCGGAAGTACTCGACCAGGAACGCAGCGATGGGTCCGTAGACCGCCGTCACGTAGACCACCTGGATCCACACCAGGCCGACGAGGAGGAGCGTGTCGGGATTCGCCTTCGTGATCAGTCCGGTGGGACCGTATTCGACGTGCGCCGCGTCGTACATCGCGTGATAGATCGGGATATAGGTCACCGCCGCGATGAGACAGCCGGCGAGGATGATGACCTTGCGTCCGATCTTGTCGGAGAGCCAACCGAAGAACAGGAAGAACGGCGTGCCGAGCGCGACTGCCCACAGCATCACGGTGTACGACTGCGTGAAGGTGAGCTTCAGATACGTCGTCATGAAGAAGTTCGCCTGGAACTGTCCCTGATACCAGACGACGCCCTGACCCGCGGTCAGCCCCAGGAGAACGAGCAGGATCGTGCCGAGCTTGCGTCCGCTGAAGCTCTCGCTGGCCCAGTTGCCGGCGCCGGTGACGGCATTGTTGGAGGCCTTGAGGCGCGCGAACAGCGGCGTCTCGCGAAGCCGGATACGGATGTAGAGCGCGACCGCGAGCAGTACGGCGCCGAGGATGAACGGGTAGCGCCAGCCGACGGATGCGAAGTCGGCAGCGGCCATCGTGGTGCGGAAGTACAGGATGACCGCGAGCGCGAAGAAGAAGCCGAGTGTTGCCGTGGTCTGGATCCATGACGTGTAGAGACCACGCTTGTTGTCCGGCGCGTGCTCGGCCACGTAGATCGCTGCGCCCCCATACTCGCCGCCGAGCGCCAGGCCTTGGATCAATCGAAGGATCACGAGGCCGATCGGCGCGAGGATGCCGATCGAAGCGTACGTGGGCAAGAGACCCATGAGAACGGTCGAAATGCCCATCGCGGTGATCGTCACGAGGAACGTGTACTTGCGTCCGATGATGTCGCCGAGTGCGCCGAAGATGACGGCGCCGAACGGCCGAACGAGGAAACCCGCCGCATACGCGGCGAACCCTGACAGCTGTACTGCGGTCGGGTTGTCACCCGGGAAGAAGAGCGGTGAAAGGAACGGAGTAAGCGTCGCGTAGAGATAGAAGTCGTACCACTCCACGATCGTTCCGGCGGACGCTGCAGAGATGACGAATGGAAGCCCGTAAGTCGGCTTCGCCACCGCAGCCGCGCCCGCTCTAGTCGTTGCCAAGTTCCACCCCCTCCGCCTAATCGCTGAAGCGGTATTTCTGAGACACGCGCGCGCTCACGTCAACTCGCCCATTCAACAGGCGAAAGGCCTCATGGCTCGCCTGGCCGCTCACTCCTCCTTGCCGGAGGCCGAGGCGGTCCGGATCGACTCGACGACGGTCGAGTCCGCCAGGGTGGTCGTGTCGCCCAGCGGCGTGCCGTTCGCGATGTCGCGGAGGAGGCGCCGCATGATCTTTCCCGAGCGTGTCTTCGGCAGCTCGGGCGTGAACATGATCGTTTTCGGCCGTGCGATCGAGCCGATCTTGCCGACGACGTGCTCGCGGAGCTCTTTCGAGAGCCCTTCCCCTGCGTCCTTGCCGCCACGGAGCGTCACGAACGCGAAGATCGCCTGGGTCGTCACCGGGTCTTCCCGGCCGATGACGGCTGCCTCCGCGACCGCCGGATGCGAGACGAGCGCCGACTCGACCTCCGTGGTCGAGATGCGGTGGCCGGAGATCTTCATGACGTCGTCGACGCGGCCCATGAGCCAGAAGTACCCCTCCTTGTCGCGACGCGCGCCGTCGCCGGCGAAGTACCGGCCGGGGTACTTGCTCCAGTACGTCTCGCGGTAGCGCTTGTCGTCCTTGTAGATGCCTCGGAGCATCGCGGGCCACGGCTTCGTGAGGACGAGGTACCCGGCGCCGCCGAGCGGGACCGTCTTGCCGCCCTCGTCGACGACGTCGGCGCCGACGCCAGGGAACGGGAACGTCGCGCTGCCCGGCTTCGTCGTCGTGATCCCCGGCAGCGGAGTGATGAGGATCATGCCCGTCTCCGTCATCCACCAGGTGTCGACGATCGGGCAGCGGCCGCCGCCGATGTGCTCGTTGTACCAGAGCCACGCCTCAGGGTTGATCGGCTCACCGACCGATCCGAGCAGCCGCAGCGACGACATGTCGTGCTTGCTCGGGTACTCCGCTCCCCACTTCATGAACGTTCGAATGGCCGTCGGCGCGCAGTAGAGGATCGAGACCTTGTACTTCTCGATGACCCGCCACCAGCGGTCCTTGTCGGGAAAGTCCGGCGTGCCCTCGTACATGACGCCGGTCGCTCCGTTCGCAAGCGGACCGAACACGATGTAGCTGTGCCCGGTGACCCAGCCGATGTCGGCGGCGCACCAGTACACGTCCTCGTGCTTGATGTCGAAGATGAGCTTGTGCGTCGTGGCCACGCCCGCCAGATAGCCGGCCGTCGTGTGCACGATGCCTTTCGGCTTCGCGGTCGTACCGGACGTGTAGAGCAGGTACAGCATGTGTTCGCTCTCGAGCGACTCGGCCGGGCACTCGGGCTTCTGCTTGTCCACCAGCTCGTGCCACCAGACATCACGCCCGATCGTCCACGGCACGTCCTGCTTGGTCCGACGCACGACGAGGACCTTCTCGATCGTCTTTGCCTGAGAGACCGCGTCGTCGGCGTTCTTCTTGAGCGCGACGGTGCTCCCCTTCCGGTAGCCACCATCCGCGGTGATGAGGACCTTCGCCTCCGAGTCGACGATGCGGCCCGACAGGGCCTCAGCCGAGAAGCCGCCGAAGACGACGGTGAACGGCGCGCCGATCCGCGCGCACGCGAGCATCGCGGCGGGCAGCTCGGGGATCATCGGCATGTAGATCGCGACGCGGTCTCCCTTGCCGACGCCGAGCTCCTTCAGCGCGTTCGCGCACCGGCAGGTCATCTCGAGGAGGTCGCGGTAGGTGAGGGTCCGCGTGTCGCCGGGCTCGCCCTCCCAGTGGTAGGCGACCTTCGTCCCGCGGCCAGCTTTGACGTGGCGGTCGAGACAGTTCTCGGAGATGTTCAGCTCGCCGCCGACGAACCACTTCGCGTACGGGGCATCCCACTCGAGGACCTTCTCGAAGGGCTTGCGCCAGAAGAGCTGCTTCGCCTGCTCGGCCCAGAATCCCTCCAGGTCGCGCTCCGCGCGCTGGTAGATGGCAGCGTCGTTAGCGTTGGCCTTGGCGGCGAAGTCGGGTGGCGGGGGGAATCTGCGGTCCTCCTGGGCGAAGGTCTCGAGCGCCGTGGTGCTCTTGGTGTCGCTCGCCATCGCTTCCACCCCCGTCGTTGTCTGGGTGCCCGAGTATGCGACTAGATCGCGGTGGCCGTTCCTTGGTCAAGCGCCCGCAGATGGGCGGTGTAGTGGTTCGGTAGCGTCAGGAGCCAGCCGAAGCAGTTCAGGTCGCCGTAGTACGGGTGGCGGGCTGTCGCACCCGTGTTCGGTTCAGCCGGGAACTCGGCGCGTAGCCGGCGCAGGGCCCCGGCGGCCTTGTCGGCCAGCGTGGTGATGCCGGGCCGGGTCACGGCCGACGCAGCCGGTCGTGGCTGACCTGTCGAGCCCGCTTCTTGTCCCTGAGCGAGACGAAGGGCGATCAGCGAGACGCCGCGCTCGATGATCAGGAGGTGGACGGCGATCTGACCGATCCCCCAGTCGTCGTCCGAACCCGCGGCGAGGTCGGTGTCGGTCGCATGTTCGACCCGCGCAAGGAGTCGCGCGCGCCAGTCGTCGGTCCCCTCGGCGAGGAGGCGGATAGTCTCACTGACCCAGGCCGGACGGTCAGGCGGGTCATCGGTTACGGTGAGCGTCACAACAACGCATATTGCGCCGTTCGTGTGTGAGAATGCGGCGCGAGTTGGCCGAAAGGCCGCACAGGAGGACGATGTGGCGGGGATCTCAAAGTCGGAAACACTGAATCGGCTCTCGGAGAAGACGCAGCTGACCAAGAAGCAGGTGGGCCTGGTCCTCGAGGAGCTCGCGGCCCTGGCATACAAGGAGGCCCGCAATGGCTTCACGTTCCCAGGCGTCGGCAAGCTCGTGATCGTGGACCGGAAGGCTCGCCTCGGACGCAACCCCGCGACCGGCGAGACGATCCAGATCCCGGCGAAGCGCGTGCTGAAGTTCCGGATCGCCAAGCAGGCAAAGGACTCGACCCTAGCCAAGCGCGGCAAGTAGGAAGCAGTCAGGCTCGCCTGACCGTCCTCTCCGCCGAGCTTCGCTTGGACGTACTAGCCCGCACTCGCGCTTATTAGCGAGGTCCTTCATCGCGTGCGGTGGAGGACCTCGCTGCCGTTCTTGGCATCTGCTACGTTCTGAACGTTCAGATGAAACAGAACCAGGCGAAGATGACGGCGGCTCAGCACAGCTTCATCGATCACATGGGCCAGCAGATGGTCGGCTGGAACCTCCCCCGTACGACCGGGCGCGTGTGGGCCTACCTGCTGATACGCGGGGAGCCCGCGGTGTTGGACGATATCGCGCACGACCTTGAGGTCGCGAAGAGCGGCGCGAGCGTGGGCGCGCGACAGCTGGTGGCGTTCGGTCTCGCACGCACCACCGGCGAACGCGGCAGCCGCCGGGTGCTGGTCAGCGCGATCGACAACATGGAGGCGATGTTCGCTGCTCGGAGCGAGAGCGCGCGCTCACTTCAGCGGCTCCTGCTCGAAGGCGCGCGCGCCGCTTCGACGCCGGGAGCGCGCACGACGCTGAGCGACATGGCATCAGGCATCAACGAGATCCTCGAACGAGAGAGCGCTGCGCTCGGTGCGCGGAGCCGGAAGGGAATACGAGCATGACAGAGGCCATCGAGGCGCTCGGACTCAGCAAGGACTACGGCAATGGTCGAGGGATCTTCGATCTCGACCTCACGGTCGCAGACGGCGAGGTGTTCGGCTTCCTCGGACCGAACGGCGCCGGAAAGACGACGACCATCCGGCTGCTGATGGGGCTGATCCACGCGACGCGCGGCTCAGCGCGGATCTTCGGACTCGATTGCGACCGCGACTCGGTCGCCGTGAAGCGCAAGGTCGGCTACTGCCCCGGAGAGCTCCCCCAGTTCGGCGGCTGGCGTGGCTCCGAGATCGTCGCGTACGTCGCCGGTCTGCGGGGCGATGTCGAGAACGCCTCCATCAAGGCGCTCGCCGAACGACTCGATCTCGATCTCGGCCGCAAGTACCGGGAGTACTCGCACGGCAACAAGCAGAAGCTCGCCCTCGTGCTCGCGTTCATGCACAAGCCGCTTCTCGTGATACTCGACGAGCCGACATCCGGGCTCGACCCGCTCGTCCAGCAGGAGTTCTACGGCATCGTGCGTGATGCGCGGAGCGCCGGATCGACGATCTTCGTGTCATCGCACGTGCTCTCCGAGGTCGAGCACATCTGTGACCGAGTGGGCATCGTGCGCGAAGGTCGCCTCGCGACGGTGAGCAAGCTGGAGGAGCTTGTCGGAATGCGCGCGTTCCACGTCGAGATCGAGTTCGCTGACGGTGTGCCGGCCGAACAGCTGAAGAGCGTCCCGGGTTTCGAACAGCTTCGCGTCGAGGATCACCGAGCCAGCGGCATCCTCCGTGGCAGCTTCGAGCCGCTCATGTCGGCGATCGCTTCGCGTCGAGTGATCGGTCTCGTGAGCCGCGAACCGAGCCTTGAGGAGATCTTCCTCACGTATTACCAGGCGAAGCCGTGACGCTCTTCCGCATCGCCCTGAAGCAGCAGCGGACCGGACTCATCGCGATGACGCTCATGAGCGTGATCGGGGGAGTGCTCAACGCGCTCGGCTTCGTTCAGGTCGCGGGCACGTCGCAAGCGGAGCGGCTCGCGTTCGCCAGGTCGATGGAGGTGCTCGGCGCCCAACTGTCGTACATGCTGCCCATGCCCGAGCGTCTCGACACTCTCGGTGGATACCTGCAGTGGCGCTACTTCGGCCTGATCGCGCTGGTCCTCGGCATCTGGGGCGTCATCTCCTCCACCGGCAGCGGCCGAGGGGATGAGGAGCGCGGACTGGTCGAGCAGTGGCTCGCCGCGGGCGCCAGTCGCGCGCGATATGTCGCGACGCGCGTTCTCGTCTTCATCCTCGTCGCGACGTTCGCGATCGCTGCGACGATGGTGTTCACGTACGTCGTGGGCACCGGCGCGGGAGAGCCACTACCTGTGGCGGGCATGGCCGCGACGGGACTCGACATCCTTGTCACGACGCTCGTCTGTTTCGGGATCGGGCTTGTCGTCGCCCAGCTTGTTGCGACGCGTCGTGCGGCCGGATTCGGCGCGGCCGGGCTGGTGCTCGCCCTCTTCCTCATCAATGGTGCGAGCCGGACCTCCGATGTCGGACCGGTACGCTGGCTCTCGCCCTTTTATCTCTACGAACGCAGCAAACCGCTGACGGGCGCAGGCGCGCTCGACCTCGGCGCCGTGTCCGCCCTGACGGTCGTGGCCTTCGTGCTCATCGCGCTCGCGTTCGCCGCGTTCGTGCGGCGCGACCTCGGCGGAACAGCGGTCACACGCGCCTCGCCGACGAGCCGGCCGACGATGTCGCCCTCCCGTGATCCGCTGCTGCGCCTCCCGGTCATCGCGTTACTCCGTCAGCAGTGGCTTTGGGTCATCACGTGGACGATCGGTCTCACCGCTGTGAGCGCCTTCCTGGCCTCGATCATCAAAACGATCATTGACACGCTCACCACATCATCGACCCCGGTCATGCGGGCGTACTTCGAGCGCGCCGGACTCGGTGGGTACGACTCCTTCGTCGGCGCGATCTGGCTCTCCACACTCATGCTCATCCTGTCCGCGTACGCGATCGTCCAGGTGCAGAGCTGGTCCGCGGACGACGCGGAGGGCAGGCTCGCCACGATCCTCTCGGCGCCGGTCTCGCGTGCTCGCGTGATCCTGGAACGCCTGACCGCCATGCTTGTCGCGGTCGGAGTGATCTGCGCCGCTGCCGGGACCGCCGTGTACCTGGTGACGACATCGCAGGCGATCGAGATCGATCGGTCGAAACTGGCGCTCGCGACCGCTCTCGTCGTGCTCATTCCGCTCGCGTTCGCCGCGGTCGGCCAGCTGCTCGCCGTGTGGCGGCCGCGCAGTGCGCTGGTGCTGCTCTCGACGATCGCCGTCGCCAGCTATTTCCTGGTGGAGTTCACGCCGCTCTTCGGGTGGCCCGAGTGGGTCGCGAACCTCTCGCTCTTCTCGCTGTACGGTATGCCGATGAGTGGTGAGGTGAACTGGAGCGGCATCGCGGGTCTGGTCGGCGTCACGATCGTTGGCACGATCGGCGCGCTCGTCGCGGTCCAGCGTCGCGACGTTGGCGCCTAGCGCTCCGGGACCGAACGTCCCGTTCCCGCCGCAGGAGGCGGAGCTCGTCGAGGAGATCCCGACGGGACCTAAATGGCAGTACGAGCCGAAGTGGGATGGCTTCCGCGGCGTGCTCGAGAACGACAACGGCGAGCTCGCGCTTTGGAGCCGGAACGGACGCCCGCTGCTGCGGTACTTCCCGGAGCTACGTCCCCTCGGCGAGATGCTCCCTCCGCACTCCGCGCTCGACGGCGAGGTCGTCATCGAGCGCGATGGACATCTCGACTTTGACGCGATGCAGAACCGCCTTCACCCGGCGGAGTCGCGCATCCGCAAGCTGTCAGCGGAAACGCCGGCGACGTTCATCGCCTTCGACGTATTGCTCTGGAACGGTGAGCCCGTCCACGAGAGGCCGCTCGCCGAGCGCCGAAAGAAGCTGCTCGAGGTTGCGAGGGGCTTCACGCTCTCGCTCACGACCACGGACATCACGACGGCGAAGCACTGGCTCGAGCGGCTCGAGGTGATCGGGCTCGACGGCATCATCGCGAAGCGCGTCGATAGCGCATACAAGCCGGGCTCGCGCGAGGTCGTGAAGAAGATCAAGTACCACAAGACCTGCGACTGTGTGATCGTGGGCTACCGGACCAACGGCGAGAAGATCGCGAGCCTGCTGCTGGGCCTTTATCGCGAGGACGGCACGCTCGACTTCGTCGGCCACACCTCGGGTATCGCTGGTCCACTTCAGACGCAGCTCCAGAAGATGCTGCCACCGTTGAAAGAGACGGGGGCCCTCGGCTTCGACCCCAGTGAGTGGGGCCGCACACCGGACGCCGGCTCGCGCTGGTCCCAGGGCAAAGACCTTCCGTGGCATGAGATCAGGCCCGAGCTGGTGTGCGAGATCCGCTACGACAAGATGGAGGACGAGCGCATCCGCCACGGCACGCGCTTTCTCCGCTTCCGGCCGGACAAAGATCCGAAGCAGTGCACCTGGGATCAGGTCCGCCCGCAGCCGAAGCGCGGCGACCCGGTGCTCGCGGAGCTGCTCAGCAGCTAACGCAGCAGCTCGTCGCGCGCATACACGAGCGCGGCGCGTTCACGCTCTCGCTCGAAGTTCCAGCCCTGCCAGTCCGGCCGTCGGTCTTCGTCGCGCCGCGACAGCGCGATGCGCAGCAGGATGTCGGCGTAGAGCCGCTGGCTCACCGGAAGACGTGGGAACGCATCCACCAGCTCGACGATCGCGCCGCCACCGAGCGTGACGAGACTGTCCGCGTCGAGGTCTCGCGCCGCATCAGCGGGAAGGCCCGACGGATCGAGGATGCGCGCGATGTTCTGGCGCGCGACGAACGCGGAAGGGCCGATCACGTTCGCGGCCAGCGCGACGATGACCGCGGCCATCGCGAGCGGTTGCAGCGAGAAGAGCATCCGGCCTCGCGCGAAGCACCAGGCGAAGATGACGAGCGCGAGGGCAAGGAACGCGATCGCGCAGTTCGCGTAGAAACGGAGCTCTGTCCAGCCGTAGGCCTGCTGGTAGAGGTCGAGCCGGTACCACGCGGATGCGAGCACGACCGCCGTGAGCGCGAGCAGTGTCAACGCGGCAGCGAGGTACGCACGGCCGCGGCGGTGCACCGCGAGCTCGAGCCCGAAGAGCAGCGCGCCGACCAGCGCCACCGCGCCGATCAGCTCGAAGAAGCCGCGGCGGGCGTACGCGCTGTACGTGATCGCGGCGGCATCGAGCGTGTCGCGGCCGCCGAAGAGATAGGCAAGCTGCAGTGTCACGAAGATCGCGAACAGCACGGCGATGAGCGAGAGGGTGACGGTCGCCGTCTGGGCTGCGAGCAGCGACCGCGCCCGTGACACGACGTGGTCGCGCGGCACGCGGTACAGCGCGGCCAGAGCGCCGGCCGCTGGCCAGGCGACCGCGAGCGCGATGAAGAGCCGGCCGGGGGTCTCGCCCAGGAGCTCGGCGATCCGCTTCAGGTCGAAGACGTTCTCAAGCGACCGCGCGAAGACGGCGTCGGCGGACGAGAACAACACCGCGAAGACGACGACGAACGGCGCAGCCAGACCGATGCCCCCGAGGTAACCGGATGCGCCGGCGAATCGCTTTGGCACGACGCGCAGACGCGGCCAGGCGGGAAGCAAGACGTCGGCGGCGCCGAGGATCAGGCGCTCGCTCAGCGACCAGGCTTCTCTGATCAACGCGACAACGGGGAGCGCACTGACTGGAACTCCGCTCCACGCGGCGACCGTCGCGCTGGCGAGACCGAACGCAGCGAGAACATCGAACGCGAGGATCGGCGCGTCGGCACGGAGCGCGCAGAACGCCGCGAACGCGACCGCGCTTGCCGGCAGCCAGATGTCGCGCCTATGAAAGGGGAGCGCACCGTCGCGCAGCGCCCACTCCGCAGCGAGGAACGGCACGGTGAGCAGCAGCGCGTTCAGTCCCAGTGGCTGGCGGAAGAGCAGGAACTGGGCGACCACGCCAAGCAGCGAGGCGAGCGTGACCGCGGCAAGGGCCCGTCGTTGGAGCATTCGGGGCATGGTCCCGGGCGTTCGCGCCTGAGTCATCGCGCGTGAGAGACATAAGAGTTAGCCGTCCCACAAGTGAGACGACGGCGACACGCGCGGCCGGTACTCTCGGGGACGTGCGGATCCAGAACGCCCAGCGCGTCTCCGAGGCGATCCAGACCCTGAGCGCGGGCACGTCGCTCGACACGCTCGTCGACCGCCTCTACGACCTCACCGATGGAACGCTCGCGCTCGACCGCGCGACGCTGCACCGCATTGCGCGCGGCAAGACGCAGGTCGCGCGCGCCATCGACTCGCCCGAGGAATGCATCCGCCTCTACTTCGCGCTCATGATCCTCGGCTGCGAGCGCGAGCTTTCGGTGGCGTCGATCGCGGAAGAGGGTCATGCGGTACTCGCGGGATTCGTCGGCGAGCCGCTCGCGTCACTGATCTTCCGCGACCTCGCGGCGACGCTGCCGAAGCTGAACGACCGCAACACGCTGAAGGAGTATCTCGAGGAGGGTCTGCGCGTATGGCTACCGAAGTGATCACGGGGCGACCACGCGCCGAGAGCCACACCCTCCGCGCCGAAGAGGAGCGGCTGCGCGCGCATCTCGAGCAGCAGCTTCGCGTGCGCACGCGTTTCGCCCCGCTCTCCGACGTCCGCGCGCTTCTCGTGAGTCCCGATCGCGCCGATCGGCCGAAGAGCCTTGTCGTGAGCTCGCAGGCCAGCGTCGCGGAGCGCATCTACCTGTACGTCCACGTGGCGGCGCATATCGCGCTCGGCCACAACCTTCCGCTGGTCACGATCGTCGAGGGCGCGCCAGGCGTGACGCGCTTCACCGACGCGTCGCGGCACCGCGAGGCCGAGGAACTGGCGCGCGCGATCTGGTGGGGCCAGAGCGATAAGGGCGGGCTGCTCGGCGCGCCGGCGTTCGTCCAACGCTCGGCCGTGCTTCGCCGCCTGCTCGCCAGCGAGACGACGCGCGGCGCGCTGCGCTCGCTACTGATCGGCATGCGGCACGTGTACTACGACCTGCGCATCGAACGCGCTCTGGCTGGCAGTCGGCTCGCGGCCTGGCTCCGCGACGCGCTCTGCGTGACCGCGGTGGTCAGCGTCGCCCCCCAGCTCTCCGACTAGAGCAGCGCCTCTCTGACCGTGGCGACTCGCTCGGGGTGTCGGCGCAGGCGCTAGAGGCCGAGGTACGCCCTTCGGACCTGCTCCATGCCGCGGACTTCCTTCGCGGGACCCTCGATCACCGTTTTTCCATGGTCGAGCACGTACGCGTGGTCGCTGATGGCGAGCGCCATCTGCACGTTCTGCTCGACGAGAAGCATCGTCAGGCCCTGCTTCTTGAGCGTGCGGACGATCTCGAAGAGGTTGATCACGAAGAGCGGCGACAGTCCCAGCGACGGCTCGTCGAACATCAGGATCTTCGGCTTGGCCATCAGGCCCCGCGCGATGGCGAGCATCTGTTGCTCGCCGCCGGATAGCGTGCCTGCGAGCTGCGCTCGACGCTCGGCGAGGCGCGGGAACAGCGTGAGGACCTCGGAGAGCGTTCGCTTCAGCTGCGGGCGCGCGTGCTTCGCTGTCGCACCCATCTCGAGGTTTTCCGCGACCGACATGGTCGAGAAGAGCTGCCGCCCCTCAGGGATGAGCACCAGGCCGAGCTCGGCCTTCTCGTGCGGCGAGAGCTTCGTGATCGGCCGGTCGTCGAGCCTCACCGAGCCCTGCCAACATGGCAGTAGACCCATGACCGTGCGGAGCAGCGTCGTCTTCCCCGCTCCGTTCGAACCGAGGAGCGTGGTCAGCTTTCCCTCGCGCAGCGTCAGGGACGCGCCCCAACAGATCTGCACCTCGCCATAGCCGGACTGCACGTTCTCGACGACGAGCGTGCTCACGCGCCCTGCTCCTCGAGGAAACGCTGCGCGACCTTGGGATCGCCGAGATAGGCCTCGATCACCTTCGGATCGTTCTGCACCTCGGTCGGCGTGCCCTCGGCGATCTTCTTCCCGTGATCGAGTACGACGACCTTGTCCGAGACGTTCATCACCGCGTGCATCAGGTGCTCGATCATGATCACCGTGACGCCCTGGCCCCGGATGCGCCGGAAGTGGCCGAGCATGTCGGCGACCTCCTGCGGATTGAGCCCGGCCAAGACTTCGTCGGCGAGCAGGAGCCGCGGACGGGCGGCCAGCGCCCGCGCGAGCTCGAGCCGTTTCTTCTGAGCGACATTGAGCTTGCCGGCGGGAATCTCGGACTTGTCGGCGAGGCCCAGCTCTTCGAGCACCTGGTCCGCGACCTTCGACGCCAGCGAGAGTGGGAGGTTCTCGCGCCCGAAGCACGCTCCGACCGTGACATTGGCGCGCACCGAGAGATCGTTGAGCGGCCGGACCACCTGGTGCGCGCGCGCGACGCCACGGCGCGCGACCTGGTGGGCGGGCATGCCGGTGATGTCGTCGCCGGCGAAGACGATGTTGCCGCTGCGTGGCTTGTACACGCCGTTGATCGCGTTGAAGAGCGTCGTCTTCCCCGCGCCGTTCGGTCCGATGAGCCCAACGATGGTGGCCTCGTCGGCGTCGAAGGAAGCCCCATCGACGGCGACCAGGCCGCCGAAGCGAACGGTGACGTCACGGACGGAGAGGATCACTGGATGTACGCCCTCAGCACCGGGAATCGATTGCGGAGCCAGCCGATCAGCCCGGCCGTGACGAACAGGACGGTCACGAGAAGCAAGAGTCCTGCGATGGCCAGCTGGAAGTTCGCGAACGTTGGGCTGGTGATGAGGAATCCGCGCAGCCACTCATAGACTGCGGCGCCGACGACCGGCCCGGCGACGGTGCCGATGCCGCCGAGTACCACCATCACGAGCGATTCGATCGACCGCAGCAGGTCGAACGCGTGAGCCGGCTCAATGATCCCGTTCTTGAAGAAGAACGCGGCGCCGGCGAGCGCTGGGAAGAACGCCGACACGACATAGGCAAGCACCTTCGCGCGCGCCGGGTCGATCCCAACGACCATCGCGACGTCCTGGTCCTCACGGATGGCCATGAGCGCGAGCCCGAACTTCGAGCGCTTGATCGCATAGCTGGCAGCGATCGTCCCGAGCGCGACAGCGGTCATCGTGTAGTACGCAAGCTGCGCGGCCTCGCGCGCTCCGCCGTATGTGCCGTAGATCGAGAACGGAAAGAACATTCCGACCGCGCCACCAAAGGGCTCGAAGTTCGTCACGAACGACTTCATCGCCTCGTTGATGCCGATCGTAGCGAGCGCGAAGTAGGCACCTCGCAGGCGGAGGATCGGCACGCCAATGAGTCCCGCGATGAGCGCGGCCGGGATCGCGCCCGCGACGGCCGCGAGCAGGAAATGCATGCCGAGCGTCTGCATCAGCCAGAACGCGATGTAGCCGCCGATCCCGAAGAAGACGATGTGGCCGAACGATACGTACCCGGTGTAGCCCATGATGATGTTGATGCTCGACGCGAGCGTGATCAGCATGAACATGAGGAAGAGCTCTTCACGCAGCGACGGGTTGTTCGTGACGATCGGCACCGCCGCGACGACGGCCATAAGGACCAGGAGCGCGGGGAGGAAGGGTGCGCGCACCTGCCTCACGCGCGCGAGCCCAGCAGTCCCGACGGCCGGACGAGGAGGATCAGCACGAAGATCACGTATTCGAGCACAGGCACCCACGACACTGGGATGAAGACGGTGGCGACTCCCTCAAGCAGCCCCAGCACGATCCCGCCGACCAGGGCGCCCGTGGGGTTGCCCAGTCCCCCGAGCACCACGATGACGAACGATTTCACCTCGTAGGTCGTGCCAGACAGGATCGTGAAGGAGAACAGCGTCGAGAGGAGCGCGCCGCTGGTCATCGCGAGGGCCGTGCCGATGCCGAAGGAGAGCGCGAGCATGCGGCGCGAGTCGATCCCCATGAGCTCCGCGGCCGCACGGTTGTTCGCCACGGCGCGGATCGACTTGCCGAGGCGGGTGCGGAAGAGGAAGGCGTAGAGCGCGGCCGCCACGGCGATCGCTATCGCCACGGACACGGCATGCGTTCCAAGGATCGTGATCCCGCCGCCGCGCAGTGCGCCGAGGTCGATGTCGACGGCGCGCGGGCTGGTGGTGAAGATCACCGTGCCCATGCCGATGATCATCAGGTTGACCGAGAAGGTCGCGAGCAGCGTCGTGAGCTCGGGAGCGTTGATGACGCGGTCGACCGCCACGAAATAGATCACAACGCCGAGAAGAAGGCCGAGGAAGAGAGCGGCGACGAGCCCAAGGTACGGGTTGAGTCCGAAGGTCTGGCTGAGAACGAGGACCGTGAACATGCCAAGGGCGATGACCGGTCCGTGCGAGAGGTTGATGACCTTCATCACCCCGAAGATGAGCGTCAGGCCCATCGCGGCCAGGCCATAGACGAAGCCGAGCATGAGTCCGTCGATCGCCGACGGGATCAGCGCGTCGAGGCTCATGCCCGGCTTGTACTACTTACTGCGTTACTTGCGCATCTGCGCGTCCGCGGACTTCGCCTCCAGCGGCCAAACGATCTGCGTGGCGAGCTTGCCGGACGCGTCCTTGAGCCACTGCACGTAGACCATGTCGTGCGCGACCTGCTTGCCGTGTGTTTTCGCTTCGGTCGAGAACTTCACGTGCCCGAAGAAGGTCATGAGATCGAGCTTATCGAAGGCGGCGCGGACCTTTTCCTGATCCGTGCTCTGCGCGTCCTCGAGCGCCTTCTGGAGCATCAGGCCGGCGGCGTACCCCCCCGCAGAGTGGTAGGACGGTGGAGCGTTGAACTTGGCCGTGTAGGCCTTCGTGAAGTTCTCGACGCTCGTCCCGTAGTACGGGATGCTCAGCGCCTTCGCACCTGCCTCCGAATACTTCACCTGAGTCTCCCACTGCGATGGTCCGACGATGTACTGCGCCGCATCACCGACGTCGGAGAACGTCGGCTCCGGCGGTGCGACGAGGAGAGCGATGAAGCGTGCGTTCACCTTCTTCTCGAAGAGCTGCTTGGCGAACGTCGTGCCGTCCTGGAAGTGGCCCCCGCCGATGATCGCATCCGGCGTGGCCGCGACGATCTTGTTGATGAACGGGTTGAAATCGGTGGCGCCAGTGTCGTAGCCCTCGCTGACCACGACCTGAAGACCCTTGCTCTCGGCATAGGGTTTCGCGGCTGCGACGACCGAGGTCGAGAACGGATCCTTCTCGTTGACGATGGCGACCTTCTTGATCGTCGGGTCGAGCTTGAGCATCAGGTCGATCGCGCCGGTGAGGTACTTCGAGGCCGGTGTGTAGACCTGGAAGATGTACTTGAAGCCCTGCTCCATGGTCGCGTCGTCGGCCCCGCCCGCGGTCACCATGACCTTGCCGTTCTGCTCGGATACGACGGCCGCGGACTTCACGAGGCCGCTCGAATACGGCGACAGGAGGAAGTCCACCTTGTCGTCGTTGATGAGCTTCGTGTAGAGCGCCTGGACGCGGTCGGTCTTGGATTCGTCGTCGTAGAACTTGATCTCCGGCATGAGGACCGTGTTGTTGCCGATCTTGATCCCGCCCGCCTTCGTGACGTCGTCGACCCAGAGCTGGATGCCCTCGGTCTGCTTCTTCGAGGCGACGTTCTGCGCACCTGTCTGCGAGGCAGTGAAGCCTACGACGAGCTTCTTCGTGGTCGCCGCCGCCGACGCTTGCGTCGTGGCGGTCGGCGAGGCGACGGGAGCCGCCGTACCGCCACAGGCTGAGGCGAGCAACCCGACCAGGACAATGGCGACCGCACTCGGGCGGATGAAGTTCATATGTCTCTCCTCCAAAGGGTGCCTGAAGGAGCACGCTAGTACAGCCCGTACCCGCCAGGGGAAGGGCCGAATGTCTCTAACCTGCCGCCGTTCGTCGCGCGTGCGCCTCCTGGGCGCCTAAGCCGGGTCGCGCGGCTCCTTCGCCTTCGCCACCGGCGGCCGCCGCGACGTCCCGCGGTTCCACCCGCTGCCGCGCCCGCGCTCGCGCCAGGCGCGCTGCTCCTCGGCGGTCCACTGGCGGCTGGGGCGCACGAGCACACGGTCGTCGATCACCGGGTCCTTCAGCTTCAGCGCCTTGAACAGCGGCTTCAGGTCCGCGCGGTGCTGCCAGATGTCAGCCGTCAGGTCGCCGACCTTCGCGACGCGGTCGCGCATCGTCTCGAGCGTGAACGCCTCAGGCCGCACATCCGGCACCTCGTCCCAGCGAAGCGGGGCCGACGCGCGCGCGTCGGCCATCGGTCGGATCGAGTACGCCGACGCGATGGTCCGGTCGAAGGCGTTCTGACCGTAGTCCACGAAGACGCCGGTGCGGTCCTTCACGACCCAGGTGATCGTGGCGATCTTCGGCACGCGATTCGCGACCTCGGCCGCCACGGCCTTCGCAAAACGCCGCACCTCCGGGAACGGGAGCTCGATGACGATCGGCGTGAGGATGTGCATGCCCGACACGCCGGAGGTCTTCGGATAGCTCGGCAGCTTCAGCTCGTCGAGGACCTCCTTCACGACCATCGCGATCTCCCGCACGTGCTCCCAGGGATTGCCCTCGCTCGGATCGAGATCGATGAGCATGTAGTCGGGCTTCGCGACATCGGGGACGCGCGAGTGCCAGGTGTGCATCTCGATGCAGCCGAGGTTCGCGATCCACACGAGACCGGCCGCATCGGTCACGACGGGAAAATCGGCCTCGTTGCCGCTCGGGTAGCTGATGTGGACGGTCTCCAGCCAATCCGGATGTGGATTGGGGACGCGCTTCTGGTAGAAGAAGTCCCCTTCGACCCCGTTGGGGTGGCGCTTCATCTGCATCGGGCGGCGCTCGACGTGGTTCAGTACGTACGGTGCGAGGTCGGCGTAGTACTGGATGAGGTCGCTCTTCGTCAGGCCCTGAGCCGGGAAGAACACTTTCTCGGGGTTGGTGACCGCGACTTCACGCTCGCCGACTTTCACGAGGTCATTGTGCCCGGAGCGACGCCACCACCTTCGCGATGCGCGCAACGCGGGTCTCCGGACGCTTCGCGCCGGTGACCGCCTCGACGTGCTCCTTCCGACGCGTGAACGACAACGCGTCGAAGGCCGGACGTCTCTTGGCCGACGACAGGGCTCGCGCGAGGTCGCTCGGGACCATCACGGTACGCTCCGCGGTGTCCGCTTCGAGTGTCACGTGAGCGCGTTTGCCCGGTGCCAGCTTCGCGGCCTCGCGGACCTCTTTACGCGCGGGCAGGTAGAACTTCCCGCCGTACACCGCGATCGTCGACCGGTAACGAACGCCATTGAGCGTGACGTTCACCGGGACCCGCTTCTTGTCACTGAGCGCGGCGACGACGCGGGCTGGAACTTCGATGAGGAGCACTTCCCCGGGATCTGGATCCGGCTGCGCGACCGTGGTGAACGAGACGGCGGCCACGCGACGAGATTAATCGAGGCGCGAGTCAGCGGACCGTGATCGTCCAGTAGATGCCGGGATCCTCGAGCCAGGTCGCCCCGTCGATGACGCCGCGCGCACGCAGCACGTACGAGCCGGGCTGCGCGGGAGCGCGCACCTGGAACTGGAACCACCCGAGCTGCCCGGGCCCGACGTACGCAGTCGTCGTTGTCGCGATGCGTGAGGCCGACGGCCAGCCGTAGTCGAGATCCCAGCGCTGCGCGTCGAGCGGGTCCGCCGTGCCGAGATTCGCCTGCTGGCCGGCGTTGCCCCGGTACCACCCGCGGTAGCCGGTGTTCCGGAGCGCGACGACCATCGTCGCGGTCTCGCCCGGCGAAAGCGTGACGTCGGGACTCTGCACCCCCCACGCCGCGTGATAGCCGAGGTCGAACGCGGAGACGGCGGTGGCGGCATCGACGATCCCGCCAACGTCCATGACCCAGTAGGTGTGATAGCTCGAGCCGTCGCTGAAAGCGCGACCGACGCCGATCGCGCGGTAGTTCGGATTCGTCAGGACCGCGTAGTGGGCCGGACTATTGAGCCAGCCGTTCAGCACCTCGCTCGCGGTGGCGTATCCGGCCGCCATGTTCTCGCCGGTGTAGGTCTGCGGGCCAGGGTAGCCCGCGTCGGTCATGCGCTGGACGGGTGCACGGCCATCGCGCGAAGTGTGTGAAAAGTAGTCGTAGATCGCCATGTCGGTCGCCATCCATTTCGCGGCGAACGTGAGGGTGTCGGAGAGAGAAAGGCGCGCGAGGCCATGCGAGGCACGGAAGGTGTTCACCACCGAGACCAGATCGGACTCCTGCGCATCAAGGCTCGCGGCGGCACTCGGGAGCCCGCCAGGCCAGGCCACGAGCAGGCAGGCGATGAGGGCAGCCGCGACAAAGACACGGGGCGCCGCGGGCGTGGACAACCCTTCCCCTCCTCAGCCGGCCTCAATTCCGGCTTCGCAGGGTCAACGATGGGTGTGTGAATGTGGTGCGGCTATCCCCCGTTCCGCCCAGTACGTGAACAGTGGGCCATTACACCGCCCGGTTGCTCGCTATCGCGTCGCCCGCGCCGGCGACGCGGCGATCCAGGCACGGGCGGTGGCGTGCAGCGAGGCGTACGCACCCCACGTCGAACGCGCCCAGTGGAGCAGGACCTCTCTGTAACGGACCGGATCGTCCGTATCGACAAGCTGGCGGATCGTGACCGCGCCATAGGCCGGCGGCAGCGTCGGTTTGTCGATCGGCGACGGCCCGTTGAGCCAGCGCTGCACGGCCGCGTTGGCCGTCGGCGCGTTGGGCTCGTCATCGAGCCATGCGCACAGCCCTGTAAGGTGCGCCGCGAACGACTTGGCGGAGCGGCCATACCGATCGGGATGCTGCAGCGCGTACACGTCGACGACGATCCGGTGGTAACGCGCGAAGCGCATGTCCTCGTACTCGCGCAGGCCGATCGACTCGAAGAGACGCTGGCAACCCTCTACGCCGTCCGCGACCGCGAGGCCGCAGGAGCAGACATCGCTCATCCGCGACCCACCCAGTTCGCGCGCGCGACGCGCACGGCCTCGGCGAGCCCCCGGTCCCAGGGCTCGCCGTGTCCCGCGAGGACGAGACGCGCGTCCACACCTTCGAATCGCCCCAGGGACGCGAAGGCCATTTCGTTGTCCGTGTTGAAGTTCGGGAAGAGCTGTGGCCCGGTCGCGCCGTTGATCACGTTGCGAGTGACGAACGCATCGCCGACGCAGATCGCGTCGCGCCCGGCGAAGTGGAGCGCGGCGCTCCCCGCCGTGTGGCCGGGCGCGTGGATGACACGCGGCGTGCCGGGAACGTCGAGCGTCGCGCCGTCGCCGAACGTCGCGACCTCGAGGATCGGTGGGGAGCGCAGCCCGTTGTGCAGGCCGAAGAGGAGAAAGCCCAGGAGCGGAAGGACCTTGAAGTCGCCCAGGGCCCTCGGACCCGGAACCTGACCTTTCGCGCGCAGCTCGTCAAGCTCGTGGACGCGGATCGGTACGCCGCGCTCGGCCCGGATCCGCTCCGCGAACCCGATGTGATCGCTGTGGGCGTGCGTGAGCACGACCGCGCGGACGTCTTCGAGCGAGCGTCCCATCGCCGCGAGCTCCGCCGGAAGTGCGCGCCAGTAGCCGGGCATTCCGGCGTCAACGATCGTGACGGCTCCGCCTTCCTCGAAGAGGTACACGTTGGCCAGGCCCGGGCCGATGCGGCGGATGCCTGGCGCGATCTCCACGCCGTCAGTCTGCGGCGCGCGACAGCGTGGTGCGCCGTCCGCGAAGATGCCCGCGGGAGAGCGCAATCACGATGAGCCAATCAACCGGGACCCCGATCAACCCGACCGCCATCAGCGAGATGTCGGAGGGTCGGCTAAGAGCGATCCCGACGACGAAGCTGCGCACCTGGCTCGGTATGTTTCCGAATGCCAGAGCGAGCGACAGCGCGAATACCGCGGCCGCGGCCACGGGAGTTGCGATCGATGCCGATCCAGCGCGCCACCGCCGGATCGACCACGTCGCGGCGACGACCTCGCTCGCGAGAAGACCCAGGACGATCACCTTGAGGAACCGCAGCGGCGGCGCCGATCGAGGAGTGCGCTTGGTCGGCGCAGTAGACGACGAGTCGATCGGACATCGCGCCGACGAGCGACTCGCGAGCGCATGCGAGCGCGGTCATGTTCGCGGCGGACCCGCCGCTGGCGAGAAGGCCGCCCGCATCGGCGGGGTAACCGATCCATTCCTTGACTCAGTCGAGGACGACGAGCTCGAGCTGGCTCGGGCCCGCCGACAGTCCCCAGCCCACATCCATGTTGAGGCCGCTCGCGATCAGGTCGCCGAGCGCGGATGGCCCATGCCGCAGCCTGGTATGTACGCGAAGTAGCCCGGATGCTCGTTGCGGGCCATGAACGGAAGCACGTCCGCCTCGAGCCGCGCGAGGAGCTGTTCGAAGGGACGGCCGGCCTCGGGCGCCGGCTCCTGCAAACGTGCGGCGAGGTCTTCGGGTGGGAGCGCGGTGACGACCGGCGTCGCGTCCCGCGGGCGCGTCAGTCGTTCGGCTATCGCGTCAACGGTCTCGCGCCCGAGCCTGCGCATCGTCTCCGCGTCGAGCCACAACGGGCGACCATCCATGGCAGCGCAGAGTACGGGAGCGAGCTAGGCCGCCGCGCGCCGGGTCCCGCTACATCAAACGGGCGCGGTGCGCGGTGCGATGACGTGAGGACCTGCGCTCTTGTCGTCCTTCTTGGCTCGCCACGGAGTGCCGAGGAGCGGTAGAAGGAACCGGTCGAGCCCGATGAAGCCGGCCGTCTTCCACGCGAGGACGAGCAGGAACCCGAGAAGGAGCATCACCGGGTTGGTGCTGGCGCTGCCGGCCAGCATGAAGTTCAGATTCATGAACGCGCCGCTTACGGCGGCGATACCAACGAACGCGCCAAGGATGAGACCGACCCCTACCGCTGTTTCGCCGAACGCGATGACCTTGCCCATGACGACCTCGGCGTGGCTGTCGATGAGGAATTGGATGAACCCGCGGTACCAGTCGTAGGTGATCGCAGGTTTCGCGGGTGCGGCGGGGATCGCCGCGATGCGCGTCCAGAACGCGAGGATGCCGGAACCATCCACGATGTAGTTACCAGGACCTACCGTCTCTACCTTGTGCCATCCCGATTCGAGCCAGGCCCAGCCGACGTAAATGCGGATCAGCAGCCACACCGGAGCCATGCGCGTATCCGAGAACAGGAACCGGGCGAGTGGCGGGTCCGAGATGATGCGGCTCGTCATGATTCCTCCGCGAGTGGCAACGTGAGCACGAAGACGCTGCCCGCGCTGCTGCTGGTCTCCAGCGCCAACTTGCCGCGATGCTGCTCGGCGATCCGCCGGCTGATGTGAAGGCCAAGGCCCGTGCCCGCGATGTCGCGCGTGCGCGATGTCCGGAAGAACGGCGCGAAGAGCATGTCGCGCTCCTCGTCTGGCACGCCGACGCCACGGTCCGTCACGCGCAGCTCGGCATTCTTACCGACGACCGCGAGCGAGACGTCGATGGGCGAGTCCGCTGGGCTGTACATGACCGCGTTGTCCAGGAGGTTGGACAGGACCTGCGCGAACCGATCCGGGTCACCACGAACACGTAATGGCTCTGGGGAGCTCTTGAACGTGATGCGCGGCTTCTCCTCGTGCTCATGAAGGCCGATCGTGATCGCGGTCGCGACGCCGAGGTCGAACGTCACCACTTCGAGGCTGAGCGCGCCCGCGCCAACGCGAGCGTGATCGAGCAGATCGCTGAGCAGCCGGGTCATGCGTCTGGTCTGCTCGCGGAGCCGGTCGAGTGCCTCGCTGGCCTTGACCGGGTCTTTGGTGAGGAGCCGCTGGGCGCGCTGCGCCTGACCGTCGATCGTGGTCAGAGGTGTGCGCAGCTCGTGCACCGCCATGCTGAAGAAGTCGGCGACCGCCCAGCCCTCTGAGTCCGGTCCGGCCAGTTCCGGGAACACGCTGATCGCTTCGGTGGCGAGGCCCTTGCCGTCCGACGAGTGCGCATTGTGCGGTGTGTCGACGGCGTGTCTCAGAGTCGCGAGGAACTCGACCACGAGGAACGGCTTGTCGATCACACCTGCGTACCCTGCGGCCTTGCTTCGGGCGGTCGTGCCGGCCCGGGCCTCTGCCATCGAGGCAGGATCGGCGGTGAACATCAACACGGGCAGATCCGGATGAGCGCGACGGATCGTCGCCGCGTCGGCCCACGAGCGCTGGTGACCCTTCGATCCCGGATCGCTGTCGAGGATGACGCACTTGGGCCGCCAGCGAAGGATCGCGCCCGCTATCTGATCGTGATCGGTGATGGACACATGCTCGTAACCGGCCTCGTCGAGCAGCTTCCCCACGAGCTTGCTGAGGGTCGGCTCGTCCTCGACGAGCAGCACCCACGGCTTCGCCGCTGGATCGTTGAGTGTCGTTTGCTGTTTGATGGCCATCGCGCCCTCCGGCCTGCTCTCGAAGCTGGCCGCCCCTATGACGCGATGGTCCCGCCGATCGCTCAGGGAGTCATGACGGTTCGGTCACGCCCCAATCCCGCGTCATCGCGTGTTCTTGGACCAGGTGGGCGAGCGCGCGACTAGGTCGGCGCAAGCAGGTCGAAGGCGGAGCCGACCGCGTGCAGCACGTCAGCGGTGAGGTCCTCGGAAAGCCGGTAACGGATCACGTTCTGCTGGCGACGGCTCACGACCGCGGATGCGTCGCGCAGTATCCGTAGGTGATGGCTCGTCGCTGAACGGCTCCGGTCGATGACGACCGCGAGATCGCCAGCAGCAAGCTCGGTCGCCTGGAGCGCGCGAACGATCTTCAGGCGGGTCGGATCGCACAGACACATGAGAACGCGCTGCGCCTCGCGCGCGGACCGCGGCGGCAGCATGCGCGCTTCGGCGAGTGCGACCGCACCGTGATCAATGATCCGTTGGGCGGCCATATGTCCCTCCACCTAGTTCGATGCCCGTCAAAATTGCGCCCCAGGACCTGGTTCGACATGGTGCGGCCGGTAACTCAGATCTTGGTCATCGAGGACGACCGCGACATACGAAACCTCATCCGCCAGGTGCTGAGCGATGAGGGCTACGACCTCGCGTTCGTCGACGATCCGGATCGCGTGTCGTCTGACGCGGTTCCCGATCTTGTGATCACCGATCTCGTTGGCGTGCGCCCCTACGCGAGCGCTGCGGCGCGCGCCTGGGTCCGGCGCGTCCAACAGCGGTATCCGACCGTGCCGATCATCGTGTGCACGGCCTATGAACCCGCGGTGGAGGAGGCCGATCGCCTTGGCGCGGCCGCGGTGTTGCCCAAGCCGTTCGCGATCGAACAGCTCCTCTGGACCATCGACGAGCTGACTACCCGTTAGCGCACCCCACGACGATGGTGGACGGCGTCCGTGGCAAAGACATGACCGTTCCGTCACGCTCGGCATCGCAGGAGCGGCGTGTCCCGGCTAGCCCATGACCCGTGAAAGCCCGGCCCATGGTTCGATGCCAGGAAGCCCGTTGCTCCCGAGGGCCAGCGAGATCTCCCCGGTGTGAAACGCGTCGTGCGTGATGAGTCGTATGAGAACGGACTGGCGTGTGTGGATGCGGACCTCGGTCCCGTGCGTCCGCCGAGCCTCCCGGCTCAACGTCTCGGGCGCCCACGTCGCGAGGCAGCTCTCCACGATCTTCCAGGTCGACGTGAGAGCACCGACGAGCTCGTCGGCAGATCGCGGGTGCGTGAGGTCATCCTCCCAGCCGAAACCCGTAGGGTCGTTGAACGGCGTCGTCTCCGCGCCGGGCTCCTTGAACACGTGGCACAACCAGAACACGCGCCCGCCGGCGAGGTGCGACGCGCTCGCCCAGATCGGCCAGGTTGGCGAGCCGACGGGGAGCGCGAGCTGTTCGGCGGAGAGAGGTGCAAGCGCCTTGACGAGATGGTCGTTGAACAGGCGCCACCCCTCGTAGAAGGGCGCGACGGTGGTGTTTCGCATGAGCGAGAGGCTAGCCAAATCGAGGACGTCCCGTCCCGCTCGCCTTCGCTCGCCTCGGCGCGTGTCTGTACATCGCGCTCGCTCCGCTCGCGCTGTGCAGCTGCTTGTTGCCCGCGAAGCTGGCAGCAAGCAGTAGCCCGTACCGGATTCGAACCGGTGGTCTCTGCCTTGAGAGGGCAGTGTCCTGGGCCGCTAGACGAACGGGCCGGAGGCTTCCATTGTACCGAGCGTGACCTGCAGCGGTCGTCCCGCGCGCTGAGCGATCTTGTCGCGCCGGGCATCCGGCGTATCCCCATTCCCCTCCCCATACGCGGTCTCTCGATCGTCAACGCCTACCTCGTCGAGGCAGCGCACGGCTGGAGCCTCGTTGACGCCGGTCTTCACACCGCTGAGGCCGAGCACGCGCTCCGAAGCGGACTCGCCGACGCGGGCATCGGCCCCGAAGACGTGCAGCGCGTCTTCGTCACGCACCTCCATCCCGATCACATGGGCATGGCCGGCACGCTCGAGCGCGCGGGCGCCGAAGTGCTCATGCACACACCCGAGATCGCCGCGGCTCGGCGCACCTGGTCGAAGGGGCACGAAGCGATCGACGCGACGTACGACTGGTTCGTGCGCCACGGCATGCCGCGCGACGTCGACGAGGGCATGCGACAAGCCTGGATCGCGATGGGCGAGCGCGTCGACGATCTCGAGCACGTCGGCGGCGTCGACGACGGCGAGAGCGTGGATCTCGGCGGCCGCGCGACGCGACTTCGCTGGACACCGGGGCACACCGATTACCACGCGGTGCTCATCGACGAACGCGATGGCGTGCTATTCGCCGGCGATCACGTGCTTCCACGGATCACGTCGAACATCGGGCTTTACCCATCGTCACGCGACGATCCGCTCGGCGACTTCCTCGGCGCCCTCACAAGGCTGCGCGACCTGCCGGTGAAGCGCGTCCTACCGGCGCACGGCGATCCGTTCGACGATCTCGCCGGCCGTGTGGACGAGCTGCTCGCCCATCATGCGACGCGACTCGAAGTGACTGTCGCCGCGGTCGGTACCGCCGAGCGCGACGCCTATGCCATCGCGCGGATCGTATTCCCTGTTCTGCGCTCGGCGCACGAGGAGCGCTTCGCGCTCGCGGAGACCCTCGCGCACCTACGGCACCTGGATCGGAAGGGTCGCGTGCGCGAGATCGACGGATCACCCGCGCGCTGGCGAACGACCTAGATCGGCGAGCGGTACCGCTCGAGCGTGCGCGGATCCTCCCGACCATTCGCTTTGAGATGCCGTTCCAGGACGCCTGGCCCCTGCTCCGGGAAGACATTGAGGCACATCGGGTCCATCAGGAGGAACAGCTGTGCGTCGCGGGTGCGTGGGACCACCAACGGACCCGACAACGAGTGGGCCTCGACCATGTGTGCGAGAGGCTCGGGTCCGCCGAGCTCTCGCACGATGCGGCCGGCCTCGATCGCGTGGTTGTATCCAGGTATGCCTGCGACCGCGCCGTCCTTCTCACTGAACTCGATGACCTTCGCGGCATCGTGCACGTACACGGCGGTGCGGAAGGTGTCGAGATCGAGCTCCTGTTTCCAAAGGTCGCGGTAGATGGGCACCAGCGCTTCGCTGAGACGCGCCATCGCGATCACGTGCTTCACGAGGTTGCCGTGCGTCGCGATCGGCATCGTGGGGTGCAGAGGGATGCGCTCGATGTCGGTCCATGCGGGATTGCGTTCAGAGACGTAGCGCCACACATCGGTCGCGAGCTTGCGCAGTCGCGCCTCACGGATGGACGCGATCGCCGGAAACACTCGCAGGAGATCGCTATCGGTCAGCACATCGCGCAGAATAGAATCTCATCGCCAAGGTTCGCTTTCAGGCTCGTTCTGGCAAATGCGGGTGTGGCGTAGTGGCAGCGTGCGACCCCTCCAAGGTTGAGGTGCGGGTTCGATTCCCGCCACCCGCTCAGGGAACGCCAGGTTGCGTCTTGTGCGTCGGCCCGGACCGCCCGAAGCGAAGGCCATGGCGGGCCAGGGCACGAGGGCGTTACTTTCCGCGCATGGCGGTCGTGTTCCTGCTGGATCTCGATAACACGCTGATCGACAACGACGCGGTGCGCGAGAAGCTCACCGAGGGTACGCGTCGTCTCTTGGGAGCCACGCTGGCCGACCGCTTCTGGAAGATCTACGAAGAGGTCCGCGACGAATTCAACCATGTCGACTTCCTCGAGACGCTCGATCGCTTTCATCGCACGGCGAATGAGCCCGCAGATCGGCAGCGCCAACTCGACAGAGTGATCCTCGACTTCCCCTACGCAGAAGCGCGTTACCCCGCGACGATCAATGTGCTCGCCGCGTTGTGGCAGGCCGGCACGCCGGTGGTGCTGTCTGACGGCGACCCGGTGTTCCAACCGCTGAAGGTCTTTCGCTCCGGCGTCGCCGACGCGGTTCGCGGGAACGTGCTGGTGTTCCCGCATAAGGAGAGCTGTCTCGATGCCGTCGCGCGCCTCTTTCCCGCCGACAACTACGTGGCGGTGGACGACAAGGCCGCGATCCTCGCTGCGCTGAAGACCCAGTGGAAAGCTCGACTCACCACGGTCCACGTGCTGCAAGGCAAGTACGCGGACGATGCTCACAACGGCCCTGCCCCCGACCACGTGATCGGGGGAATCGCGGACCTGACCGAGTTGATCGCTAAGGGCTATTCGATCGCGTAGCTGATCAACTTGAACGTGGTGATCGTCTTCCCGTTCAGCGTCCCATGCGCGCCGTCCGGTTGTTTTGTCGCGAGAAGCGCATCGTCAGGGGTCGAGAGGAACTCGAACTGGGCGGCAGCCGTCGCATTGCCGATGGCTTGCTTCGAGCTGAGCCCACCACCAGGGTTATAGGAGTAGATCTTCCAACCGCTCGAGCTGACGGCGTCGGCCGTCGCTGTAATCCCGCCTTTGGCCCACCCGAGCCTGTCCTGTGGCTATCCGGTGGCGCAAGCAAGACGGCGCTGGGTCGGAGGAGCTACAGGCTAAGCGGGGATCTTGACCCTTGATCCGATGCCAAGTCGTTCCTGGCGGAAGGGCACCTTCGCACGCCGCCGCAGGTCCGCGAACGCTGCGTGTTGCGTCTCGTTCACGAAGGTGAAGGCGACGCCGCGCTTTCCCGCGCGGCCGGTGCGACCGGTGCGGTGCACGAAGGTCTCGGCATCTTCGGGCAGGTCAAAGTTCACGACGTGACCGATGTCCGCGACGTGGATCCCGCGCGCCGCGAGGTTCGTCGCGACGAGGGTCGGGATGCGGCCGCTGCGGAACCCCTCCAGCACACGCTCGCGCTCGTGCTGGCCGACGTTCCCATGCAGCGCGCGCGCCGGGCTGCCGAGGCGCTCGAGCGCCTTTACGAGCTTGTCGGCGCCGTGCTTTGTGCGCCGGAAGACAAGTGTGCGCACGACATCATCGCGGCGGAGGATCTCGTGGAGCGCGGCGACCTTGTCGGTCTCGCGCACCTGCACCCAGGCTTGGTCGATCGCGGCAACGATCGGCTCTTCCGGCTTGATCGTCACGCTCACCGGATCCTTGGTGTACTTGCGTGCTACCGCTCGAACGTCGTTCGTGAGCGTTGCCGAGAAGAGCGCGGTCTGCCGCGGGCCCCTCAGGAGCGCGACGATGCGCGCGATGTCCGGTGCGAAGCCAAGGTCGAGCAGGCGGTCGGCCTCGTCGAGCACGAGGACCCGGATGCGCGAGAGGTCGAGCGTTCGCCGGGACGCCAGATCGAGGAGACGTCCGGGCGTGCCGACGACGACGTGCGCTCCGCGACGCAGGGCGTCTTCCTGCGCGCGGTAACCAACGCCGCCGTACAGGGCGACGACGCGCGCATGACGGAAGCGTCCGAGCACCTCGATCTCGCGGGCGACCTGCTGGCCGAGTTCCCGCGTCGGTACGACAACGAGGGTGAATGGGGCACCGGCGCGGCCCTCGACGCGCTCGAGGATGGGCAGGGCGAAAGCACCGGTCTTGCCGGTGCCCGTCTGCGCTTGGGCGAAGAGGTCGCGTCCCGAGCGAAGCGCCGGTATCGCGAGCTCCTGAACGGGCGTGAAGGTGGTCCAGCCGAGCTGCTTCACAGCGCGGTCGAGATCGGGGGTAAGCGAGATCAACAGTTTTCCTTTGCGGGCAACAAAAAAGCGAGCCGAAATGTGACTCGGCTCGCTGTTCACCGACGCGACCGCCGGCTATTTCTTGAAGGACCCGAGTGATTTTCTCACTTCAGCGTAACACAGCGCTCGAGCTAGCGCCCATTCGACGCCTTGGTCTCTCCCTTCGCCGACCGAGTCTTGTTCACCGTCGCGGCAGCGATCCGCTTGGCGGTCACGGTCGAGCGACCACGCTCTCGCTCGTTCTCTTTGATGTGCTCGTACTGACGCTCGCGCTTCGCTGTCCAAGCCTTCTGCGGCATGTGAACACCTCCTGTTCGGATGTCGCCGCTGCATGACGCGTGCTCGCCGCTCATTTAGAGTCATCACAGATGCACGTCAGTCGCTCGTACACACGGTCACTCGCCCTCCTCCTCGCGAGCACAGTGATCGTCGCCGCCTGTGGCGCCCCGAAGACGATCGAGTTCTCGCCCTCGCCGGCCGCATCGACGGTACGCGCGAGCGCGACGCCGAAGGCGACCCTCGATCCCGCGGCGGCTTGTGAGGAGTGCTGGCCGCTCAGCGGCCTGCCAGCCGCGAGTGGCGCGGCGACGAACCGGAGGCCCCTGCTGATCAAGATCGACAACGCGCCCGCCGCGCGGCCCCATTACGCCATCACACAGGCGGACTTGGTGTTCGAGATCATCGTCGAGGGCGGCGTCACGCGGCTTGCGGCGATCTTCCAGACGCAGGACCCGGCAACGATCGGCGGCGTCCGCTCGGCGCGGCTCGTCGATCGCTCGCTGACACCGATGGTCCGTGGCGCGCTCGTGTACTCGGGGACATCCGCGTACGCCTGGTCGCTCATCAGCAAAGACGCCGACCAGGGCAAGTACATCGAGCTCTCGGCCGATCATGCGCAGGGCTACTTCCGCGTGAACTTCCGGGCCGCTCCGTACAACCTGTTCACCAGCGCCGCGAACCAACGACAGAACCTGAAGCAGCTCGGCAAAGAGACGGCGAACGACATCCCGAAGTGGGCATTCCTCGTGTCGCAGGATCATCCGGCCACGCTCGCCGGCATGAGCGGCGGCGTACCCGCGACGGAGATCGCCATCCCCTATCGCGCGGATACCTCTGCGGTGAGCTACCAGTACGACGCTGCGACCAAGACCTACGCGCGATTCCAGAACGCCGCCGGACGGCCCGCCCGCGATGTCGATGCCCTCACGAACAAGCCCGTGTCGGCGACGGACGTGGTGATCATCCAGACCGAGATCTGGGACGTGCCGGACATCGTCGACGCCGCGGGCGCGCTCTCGAACGACATGCGTATGACGGGCACCGGGCCCGCCACGGTCTTCCGCGACGGACTTCGCCAGGACGGCACGTGGTCGCGCAAGGACGACCTCTCACCGTTCGTGTTCAGGAACGCGGCTGGCGAGCAGATCCTTCTGTCTCCCGGACAGCCGTGGATCCATGTCATCCCGCTCGACATGAAGGTCAGCTCGCAGTAACAGCGACGTAATCTCGACCGGTGATCTTCTACCGCGACCATCGAAGCGAGCGCCCCGAGATCCCACCGGAGCGACGCCAGCTGCGCCGGGTGCCGCGCGTTCTCGCGTCATCGTTCCGCCTGGTCTGGGAGGCTGCGCCACGCCGGTTCGTCGTGAGCCTCGCGCCACAGGCCGTGAGCGCGGTCATCGTCGGCGCCCAGCTCGTCATCACACGGGATCTCATCGCAGCCGTCCTCGCGACCGGAAGCGGCGGCGACGTCGGCCGTGTCGGGCAGCTCTTGGTCGCGACGATCGGGCTGTCGCTCCTTGGCAGTGCCGCCAACCTGATGCAGAACCAGCAGCAATCGCTGCTGTCCGCGATCGTCGAGCGGCACACGAATTCGGTCCTGCTCGACCGCATCATCGCGATCGACCTGAAACGCTTCGAGACCCCGGAGTTCCAGGACCTGCTCCGGCGCGCGATGAACGCGATGGGTCGGATGATGGGCGTGACCGGCGCGGCGATCGGGCTCGTGCGGGGTGTCGCACTCATCGTCGGCGTCGCGGCCGCGCTGTACGTGCTCCAGCCAGTGCTCCTTCTCATCGCGGTCATCGGCTTCGTCCCGATGTGGCTCGCGAGCATGGCGACGAGCCGCACGATGTATAGGTTCTTCCGCTCGATGACGCCGAACGAGCGTCAACGCAGCTATGTATTCAACCTCTTCACCCAGCGCGAGTACGCGAAGGAGATCCGCGCGTTCGGCCTGGCCGGCTATCTCCGCGCCCTCTACGAGCGCCTCTCGAACGAGCGCCTCGAGGAGCTGGGCAAGAATCTGCGCAAGCGCGCGCGTTATCAGGCGCTGAGCAGCGGCGCCTCGGCGGCGGTCAGCGCGCTCACGTATGGCGCGCTCGCGTACCTCGTGATCGACCATCGGATCGGCGTGGCGGAGGCCGGCGCGGCGGTGGTCGCGAGCCAGCAGCTGAACGGCCAGCTCAACGGGATCGTCCAGAACATGTCGCAGCTGTACGAGGCCAGCCTGTTCCTCGAGGACTGGGAGGAATTCTCCGCGCTCGCACCGGCGCTCCAGCTCGCCACCCCAGGTCCCGGGACGCCGTTCGAGCGCATCGAGCTCGAACACGTGACGTTCACTTATCCGCGCACGAGTCCGAAGGACCCGGCGCCGGCACGCGCGGCGCTGTCCGACGTGTCGCTGGACATACGGAAGGGAGAGGTCATCGCGCTCGTCGGAGAGAACGGCTCCGGAAAGACGACGCTTGCGAAGGTGCTCTGCGGTCTATACCCGCCCGACGCCGGCCGCATCCTCTGGGACGGCGTCGACGCGTCGACGCGCGAGTCGGGCTGGATCTTCGACCGCGTGGCCGTGCTCTTCCAGGACTTCGCGCGCTTCATGCTGACCGCGCGCGAGAACATCGGGCTAGGCCGCGTCGAGCGGATCGGTGACGCCGACGCGGTCATCCGTGCCGCGGAGCGCGCCGGCGCGACATCGTTCATCAACGAATGGCCGGAGCGCTACGACACGATCCTCGGCCCGGTCTTCATGGGCGGCAAGGAGATCTCGATCGGTCAGTGGCAGCGTGTCGCGCTCGCCCGCGCGTTCTTCCGCGACGCGCCGCTCGTCGTGCTCGACGAGCCCACGGCCGCGCTCGACGCGCGCGCCGAGCACGACCTCTTCACCCGCATCCGCGACCTGTTCGCGGGCAGGTCCGTCCTCCTCATCTCGCATCGCTTCTCGAGCGTCCGCTCGGCGGACCGCATCTACGTGCTGCACGAAGGACAGATCGTCGAGCACGGAACGCACGACGAGCTCATGCAGCTCGACGGCCGCTACGCGGAGCTCTTCACGATGCAGGCCTCCGCGTACTTCCCGGAGCTGCTGAAGACGCGCGCCTAGGGCGGCGGACCGATCGCTGCGCTGTTGATCGCGTGTATCCGCCAGCGGCCGGATTCGAGCCCGAGATCGAAGAAGCGCGTCGGCCGAGTGCCCCACGCGCCGCCCGGGTCCGATGCGAAGGTCCACGACGCCTGGATGACCGGACGCCCGCCCGTGACCGAGACCTGTTTCATCTCGTTGAGGGTCGCCGCCGGCAGGTCGCCCCACATCGTCCCGACGCCCACGCTGGCCTCACCGATGTATTCGTTTGCGAAGCAGTCGAGCGCGGCATCGGGTTGGTGCTGCCCAATAAGCGCCATCAGCGTGCGCACCGTGTCCTCCGGCGCGCCACCCAGTTTCGCGCACGTGCCCTCATTCACTCTCGTGTAGGTGTTCGCGGGTGCCGGCTGGCCAGTCGGATCGAGCGACCACGCGACGTGCAAGAGATCGTCACCGGTGAAGGTGTCCGACGTGATAGATAGGACACGGCCGCCCTCGCTCCAACGAACGCGACGCGTTGCCGGTGTCGCCGCATCGTTCCACAGCGAGGTCGGAAAAGTGAGCGTGGCCGGCACCCCGCGCACACGCATGCCGTAGCCCGAGCCGTTGACCTCGGGCAACTGTCCGAGCGCGAGGACGATCTCCTTGTTGCCTGCGAGGAACGCGACGATGTAGCGCGGATCGGCCGAATCCGCAGAGAGATCGCGGATCTCCACGTGGTCGCGATCGAGCGCCGCGGGCAACCACCTGGGCATCGCGACAGGCGTCCCTGGTGGAAGGGCCGCGCGGACCGCCGCCCACACCTGCGCCTCGCTCATCACACGCACCGCCATCGTGCTTGCCGATGATGGCGACGGCGTCGGCGTCGCACTGAGGGACGGCGCCGTCGCGGCGGACGGTGCCGGGCTGCACGACGCGAGCAGGAGGAGCAATACGACGACTCCACGCGTCACAGTGAACATGGTGAACTCAGCGGCGGCCCCGGTCATCCGACATCGACGCGCGTAACTGCTAGCCGCTTGCTGGACGAGCTTCCAAGCTCCGCCACTCGGCCGCCGTCCTCACTCGTGGCAGCGGCGAGAAGATCAGGAAGAGGAGCGATGCGGCCATGCCGGCCCATCCGACGGCGATCGCGCCGCGAACCCCGATCCCTTCGGCGATCGCGGCCGCGGCGAGCGCGCCGATCGGGAAGCCGATCCCGTGTGAGACGACCTCGAGCGTCGCGTTCGCGCGACCGAGGATCCGATCGGGTATGAGGCCCTGCACGAGCGAGATCTCCCCCACCCCCTCGATCGTCTGCAGTCCGTCCCCGATGAGTTGCGGCAGGAACACCATGAGCGTCGCGAGGAGGACTGGACCTTGGGCCAGGGGCGTGAGCACACCGAGTGCCGACGACCCGAGCGCCATCCAGATGATCGCGGGGCCGATGCCGAGAGCTGCGATCACGCGCGAGGCGAAGACCGATCCGACCAGCGAGCCGACGCCGCCGGCGGAGATCACGATCCCGAGAAGGAAGGGATCGAGGTGCAGGTCCTGCAAGAGGTAGAGCGAATAGAGGACGCCGTAGAACGATCCGAAGATGTGGCCGAGGATCGATCGCAGCGCGAGCGGGAAGACGACGGCGTGACGCCGCACGACCCAGAGGCCCTCGACGATCTCCTGCGCGATCCGTGTCGTCGTATCGCGCACGGGTCGCAGGGGCTCGGGACTGCGGATCATCGCGAGCGACACCGCCGAGGCCACGAACGAGAACGCATCGACGAGGATCGCGAACGGCGCGCCGGCGATCTGCACGAGGGTTCCCGCGAGCCCCGGGCCGCCGATCTCGGCGATCGACGAGCTCGTAGCCAGCTTGCTGTTCGCGTCGACGACGCGGTCGGTCCCGATGAGCGATGGCACGTAAGCCGGATACGCCGAGTTGAACAGCGAGGCGAGGCACGCCTCGAGGAAAGCGACCGCGTACAGCTGCTCGATCCGCAGGGCGCCGATCGCGTACGCGACGGGGACCCAGAACAGCAGCACCGCGCGGATGATGTCGGTCCCGACGAGGATCGGTCGTCGTCTGAGTCGATCGACCCAGGCACCCGCGACGAGTCCGACCACAAGCACCCCCAGGCTGGCCGAAATGACCAGGTAGGCCATCTCGCGGGGTCCAGCGCCGAGCACGAGGAGCGCGACGAGCGGAAGGGCGGTGCGCGTCACCACGGACCCGAGCCTGGAGATCGTCTGTCCGGTCCAAAGCTTGAGGAAATCCGCATGCCGCCACAGCGACGGTGTTGACACTTCGGCGCGAGCGTACCGTCGCCAGAGAGCCTTCGTTCTTGCGGCCTAGGGAATGGGCGCGCAGGGAAAGAAGGCGGCCCCCGCCGGGCCGACACGACGAAGGGTGCTGGTGACCGCTCTCGCCGCCGGTGCGGGTGTCGCGGGCGCCAGGATCCTCGGCCTGCGCAACCTCGATGCGACCGCCTCGCTCAATTCGGCCATGGATGCGATGGACATGTCCATGTCGACCGGCCTGTCGGACTCGGTGGACGAGTACGACGCAATGTTCGGCGTCCCCGACGACTCGTTCTTCGGATCGCAGGACCTCGACCCGGCGAACATCCCGCAGCCGCGGCCCGCGACGCTGCCGGCGATCAACGTCCGTCCCGCGGTGGCTCTGCAGCCACCGATAAGCGGCATCGCAGCGCCGAAGCTCGCCGGCGACGTCGACTGGATCTCTCCGCTCGCGAAGGAGAGCGCGAAGGTCACGCATCTGTTGCGGCGCGCCACGTTCGGCGCGACCGACGCCGAGCTCGACCGCGCGCTGTCGGAGGGCTTCGCGCGCACGGTCGAGCGCGTCATCGAATCGCCCTTCGTCGAGCCGCCGGTCTTCCCCGCTCCGGCCGCACCGCGGCCGTCGGCCTCGCCGTCAACGGCACCGCGCGCGAGCGCAAGCGGCTCCGCAAAGCCCTCCCCAACGTCGGCGCCGATCACGACGTTCACCGTGCGGCCGAGCCCGACCACCGCACCGAGCATGGGCGCGGTCGCGGCGAGCGCGGGCCCGAGCGTGCCGGGGGTGATGACGAACACGACTTCGATCAACATCGGCAACCTCCAGAGCTGGTGGCTCGACTGGATGACGAAGAGCCCGACGCCGTTCGCCGAGCGCATGACGCTCTTCTGGCACGGGCACTTCACCAGCGACTACCGCAAGGTCGGGACGAACTCGCCCGCGATCTACTGGCAGAACCTCACGTGGCGACGGATGGCCCTCGGCGACTTCAAGAGCATGCTGCTCAAGGTCACGCCAGACCTCGCGATGCTGCGTTACCTCGACCTCGCGGCGAGCACAGGGCGCGCGCCGAACGAGAACTACGCGCGCGAGCTGCTCGAGCTCTTCACGATGGGCGTGGGCAACTACACCGAGGACGACGTGAAGGCCGCGGCGAAAGCGCTCGCGGGCTGGCGACTCCCGGCTCGCACCGAACCGACCGGCCAGACCGGCATCTTCGACGCGCGGCGCGCCTACGCCGGCGCGGTGACTTTCCTTGGCAAGACCGGGACGTTCAACACCGAGAGCGTGGTCGATACGATCCTGGCCCACGACGCGACGGCGCCGTACATCGCGCGGCGACTCGTCACGTCGTTCGTGACGCCGAGCCCTTCGGATGCGTACATCGCGCGACTCGCGGATCGTTTCCGCCGATCGCGCTACGACACGAAGCTGCTGATGCGCGACATCCTCACCAGCCCTGAATTCGTCGCGCCCGATACGTTCCGCGCCCTCATCAAGTCGCCCACCGACTTCATGGTGTCGACCGCAAAGGCGCTCGGCGCGACGAACCTCAGCGCGACGATCCGCCAGTACGGCCCGACGCTCGGCCAGAACCTGTTCGACCCACCGAGCGTTGCCGGCTGGGGCGATGGGGCGTCGTGGATCTCCTCGAACACGATGCTGCAGCGCGCGAACTTCGTCACCGCGGCGCTCGGATCGATGCGCACCGCGCCGTCCGCGGCGCGCGCTCACGAGCGCCACCTCGACGCCGTGCTCGCCCAGGGCACGGTGAACGAGCTGAATCTCGCGCGCGACGACAAGTCGCGCTGGTTCGCGGTGTTCGCATCGCCGGAGTTCCAGCTGAAATGAGGTACGCGTAATGGGCGCCACCGATCTCTCACGGCTCTCACGTCGTGACTTCCTCAAGAACGGCTTCGTCTTCGGGGCCGGCGCGGCCGGTCTCGCGGCCGGTTACGCGGCGGTGCCCGACGTCTTCGCCCGCGCGGTCTACGGCGGCAAGCGCGACGGCGTGATGAACGACCGCGTTCTGGTGATGATCCAGCTCGCCGGCGGCGCGGACGGGCTCCAGACCGTGATCCCGCTCCAGGACCCGAGACTGCGCACCTTGCGGCCGCAGCTCTCGCAGGCGGCCAACACCGCGCTCCCCCTCGATGGGAACTTCGGCCTGAACCGGTCGATGCGCGGCGTCAAGACGCTCTTCGACCAGGGCAAGGTCGCGATCGTCCACGGCGTCGGGTATCCGCAGCCGAACTACTCGCACTTCGACTCCATCCGCATCTGGGAGACCGGCGACCCCATGCGTCGGCAGCAGGACGGATGGCTCGGAAAGACGATCGCGGCGAACTACGACTCCGCCGGCCACCCGCTGGTCGGCTGCGCCTGCGGCTCGTCCGAGATCCCGGGCGCGTTGCGCGATCTCGACGCCACGCTGTCCGTCGTGAACGGACAGAACACGTTCAAGTTCAACGGCACGGACGCCGAACGCGCGATGGGCGTCATCTACAACGGGACGCCCGGCATCTACGGCGCGCTCTTCGACACATCGGTGTTCAGCGCGCGCGACACGATGGCGCGGCTGCGGCTCGCGCGCGAGAAATACACACCGCGCGCGTCATACAACGACAACGTCAACCTCGTGTACTCCTCGCGCAACCAGCTCGCGTCGGCGCTGCAGCTCGCGGCGCAGCTGATCATCAGCGGCGTCGGCGCGAAGATCCTGCACGTCACGCTCGGCGGCTTCGACACGCACGACCAGCAGATGGCGCGCGTCGACAGCCTGATGGGCTACGTCGACAGCGCGATCGCGGCGTTCCACGCCGACCTCACCGCATACGGAATGGCCGACCGAGTGCTGATCGCGACGTGGTCCGAGTTCGGACGCCGCGCAGCGGAGACCGCGAACGGCGGGACCGACCACGGGGCGGCCGCGCCGATGTTCCTCATCGGGGACACGGTGAAAGGCGGCTTCTACGGCGAGGCGCCGAGCCTGAGCGCACTCGATCGAGGCGGTAGCCTCAAGTACACCGTGGACTTCCGTCAGGTCTACCAGGAGATCCTCGAGTCGCACCTCAAGGTCGACGCGCAGGAGGTCCTGGGCAGGCAGTTCGAGCGCATCGCGGCAGTCGCGACCGCCTAGTGCCGCCTTGGGCGCTTCGCGTGCTGGCCGCGGGCATCACGACGCTGTCGCTCCTCGGTTCAACGAGCTACGCGCTGGCGCACCCGAAGAACCCGAACGCGCCGCTGCAGCCGCCGGTCGCCGAGAGACCGGCCGCGCCACCGGAACCTTCGCCGACGCCTGTGCCGACGCTTCCGTTTCGCACGGTCACGCCGACCACACCGCCACCGCCCACGACGCCACCACCGACCGCCCGCGCGACCGCGGCCGGGCCGACGCCGTCGCCCACCCGCGCGCCGACGCTGCGCCCGGCGCCCGTTCCGCAGATCACGCTGCAGGCCGGCGTCCGCGCGACGGCGCTGCCGCGGGTGACGATCACGCACGTTTCGTGACCCTTTCCTAACAACGACGCTCCCTCGCTCGCCTAGCCTCTCCTTGTGAACGACCTCACCTTCTGGTTCCTCGCGCGGATCACCGGCCTCACGGCGTTCGCGGTGCTGTCGCTCTCGGTCCTCTCCGGCGAGGCGCTGCGGACGTCGGTCCTCGACTTCCTCGCGTCGAACCGCGCCATCCGCAAGCTGCACGATTTCACGACGCCGCTCTGGCTGCCCCTCGTCTTCGCGCACATCGTCTCGCTGCTCCTCGACAAGACCGCGCAGATCCGCCCCATCGACATCGTCGTGCCGTTCGTGAATCCGTACGAGCCCTACTTCCTGCCGATCGGGCTCGGGACGGTCGCGTTCGACATCGTCATGGTCGTGACCGTCACGAGCTGGCTCAAACGGCGCATGAACAACACGCTCTGGATGTGGATCCACCGCACGAGCTACATCGCGTTCGTCGCGATCTTCTTCCACGCGGCACAGTCCGGCACCGACTTCGACGCGCCGCTCGTGTCCGCGATCGCATGGTCCACTGCGGCCGCGCTCGCGATCATCGGCGTGACGCGCATCGTGTGGGGTCGCCTCCCCGCCTGAGCATCGATAACTCGTTAGTCTCCGTGCCGTGATCGTCCGATACGCCGGTGACGCGATACGCGCGCGCGAACAGTACGCGAAGCGCCCGGGATCGAACCTCAAGTTCGTGCTGCGCAAGCGCTTCTCGTGGATGCAGCACTACCTCGGAGCTCGGACGTACGCGGTCGAGATCGGCTGTGGCGCCGGCTTCAGCGAGATGTTCCTGCACGCCGGGACGCTCGAGCTCACCGACGCGGAGGCTCGTCCGTGGGCGAAGCGCGTCGTCGACGCGCACGAGCTCCCCTATGCCGACGCGAGCATCGACGTGCTCATCGCGAACAACGTGATCCACCACCTCGCATTCCCCGACCGATTCTTGCGTGGCGCGGCGCGCGTGCTCCGTGCGGGCGGGCATATGCTCATCCAGGAATGCAACTGCTCGTGGACGACGCGCATCGCGCTCCGCGCGACGGGCCACGAAGGGTACGACTTCTCCGCTGACCCGTTCGATCCAACCCGTCCATGCAACGATCCGAGCGATCCCTGGAGCGCGAACTGCGCGATCCCCAACCTGCTCTTCGATGACCTCAAGCGATTTCGCGAGCGGTACCCGGAATTTGCGGTCGTGGACTCGGGGATGTCCGAGTTCTTCATCCAATTCAATTCCGGCGGCGTTACCGCAAGCGTCCCGTACGTCCCGCTGCCCTGGACTGCGCTCCGCGTGGTCGACCTCATCGACACCGCGCTTGTCGCGATCGCGCCAGGTGTCTTCGCCAGCCAGCGCCGCTTGGTCCTAAGGCGCTCGTAGCCGCCACAGCGGCCAGCCTGTCGCGGGTTCCGTTCCGGCGCGATCGTAATTCGCCACGACGAACTCGACGACACCTTCGAGCTCCGGTAGGGCCGCGTACTGCGGCTCCGGCGAGGCCCACGAGCTCAGGCCGGCGAGATCCAGCGGTGGTGTCACGAAGCTGTCGCGCGAAGAATCGACGATGAGCGTGGGCCGAGCGCGCCGCAGATCGGCCAGGAGCTCCTCCACGCGAGCTGGCGTCGCGTAGCCGCGCGTCGAGAGAGCGGCGTACTGGTAGACGTACCGCGTGGGCGACCGCCGATCCGCGAGGAAGAGCACCTCCGCGTGCGAGCCCCAGATAAGCACGGTGTCCTGCGGCCGCGTGTTCGAGGCGACGTACGCGGCAGCGGAGCGGATCCTTCCGTCTGCGGTCGTCAGCGCCAGACGCGAGACCAGGAGCGCGGGCTGGACCGACGTGAGCAGCACCGCGGCCGCCAGCGCCGGTCGCGCGACACGCGATGGAACGACACGCTGCAGCTCGCTCGCCGCGAACGCGGTGACGATCGCCATCGCGGGCAGCCACGGGATGAAGTAGTAGTGGTACCCGCGGCCCCACGTCGAGAGCACGATCTCGAGCGGCAACGCGACAAGAGCGATGGCGACGAGGGCCGACGCGAACCGGCGCGATGCGATCGCGTACAGCCACGCGCCGACGGCCACGACCGCGAGACCCGACGGCAGCGTGAGTCGGAGACCCGAGAGGACGGCGTCGATCCGATCCGAGAGAGGCGCGAAGCCCGCGTACGCGCGGTTGTAGACGACGGCCTGATCCAGCATCTCTCCGAGAACGCCGCGCGCGGTGGCCCATGCCGCGGCGACCGCGAGCGGGACGAGAGCACCGAAGGCGATGAGCGCGACCGGCGTGACGGCGGCGCGCCTGGCTCGCAGGAGGGTCACCAGAGCGACCGCGACGACGATGCCCACGAGCGTCGGCTTGAACAGCAGCATCGCGCCGGCGAGCGCGCCGATGCCGAGCGCGCGCGACCGCGTGAGGGGCACGCCGTACAACAGAAGGACCGCGAACTGGAGCGGCAGGGCGTAGAACTCGACGAAGCTCGTCTGTGCGGCGTCGGACAGGAAGAGGCGCGGCAGAGCGACGAGCCACGCGAGTGAGCCGACGAGCGCGGCCGCCACGCCGAATTCGCGGCGCAGCGCCCGGTAGCCGATCAGCGACGCCGCGATCAAGAACGCGAGCTGTACGAGCCACACGCCGGTCTCGTGCGCGAGCGCGATGCCCACGGCATCGACGAAGTACACGCCCGGCGGCTTGTGGTCCCAGATGTCGCGGTAAGGCGCGCCGCCGTCGAGCAGGCGCTGCGCGGCGTAGAAGAAGACGCCCGAGTCCTCCGCGGGGTCGCGGCCGGCGGGTTGATTCGGCAGGAGCACCGCGATCGAGACGAGGACCAGCAGCGGGACCGCGACCGCTCCGACGCGCATCGCGAAACAGATTCGCGCATCCTGTGCGCTGGTGCCGCGGCGGGTAGCGATCGTCGGCGCGGGTGTGGCCGGACTGGTGGCCGGCCGCGAGCTCGCGCGCCGCGGACACCCGGTGACGCTGTACGAGAGATGGCCCGATGTCTCGGGCCAGGCCAGTGCGTTCGATCTCGGGAACGGCGTGTGGATCGACCGCTACTACCACCACCTGTTCCAAAGCGACAGCGACATGATCGCGTTGCACGACGAGCTGCTGCCCGGCGAGCTCGAGTGGCACACGTCGTCCGTCGGCATCTGGGCGCGCGGTCGCGTATGGCCCTTCGTGAGCCCGCTCGATCTCCTCAACTACCGACCGCTTCCGCTCGTCGACCGCCTGCGACTCGGATACTCGGTGCTCCGCCTGACGGCGCGGACCGACTGGGAGCGGATGGACGACATCGGCGCGCTCGACTGGCTGCGCAGTGCCTCCGGCGAGCGCGCGCTCGCGTCCGTGTGGACGCCGCTCATGCTCGGAAAGTTCGGCGCAGACAGCGAACGCGTGCCCCTCGCGTGGCTCTGGTCGAAGTTCCGCTTGCGCCGCAGGCTCCGCGGCAGCGGCGCGACGAAGGAGCAGCTGGGCTACCCGCGCGGATCGTTCCGCGCGATCTGTCAGAAGCTCGCGACCGAGATCCGCAAGCTGGGCGGGGAGATCATCGTCGACCGTGAGGTCCTTCGCGTCAGTGAGGACGACGTCACCGAGCGGGGCGAGCCCGCTTATCTGCTGCACTGCGCGGGACCGGGCGCCTATCGCCGTCGCGCCGGCGAGAGTCCTGTGGAGGCGGCGCTCGCGGGCCGCGCCGACGCAGTGCTCTTCACCACGCCGACGTTCGTCACGCGTCGACTCACCGAGTGGCCGGCCGACTTCGGGCGCCGCCTCGACGACTGGACCTACGAGACCGCGGTCGTGCTGCTGCTCGAGCTCCGCCGTCAGTACAGCCCGACGTACTGGACGAACATCGCCGACAGCAACGTGCCGTTCCTGGGTCTGGTCGAGCACACCAACCTCGTACCGCCTGAGCGGTATCCGGCCCGCTATCTCTACGTGTCGAATTACGTCGCGAGCGGTCATCCGCTCACGCGCATGAACACCGAGGAGCTGCTCCGCCACTACCTCGCCGCGCTCGGTCAGATGAACCCGCGCTTCGATCAAAAGGACGTGCTGCGGTACTGGTCGTTCCGGGAGGACGCCGCGCAGCCGGTCCCGCGCATCGGCAACCGGCACCGGATCCTTCCGTTCTCGTCGCCGCGGCGCGGCCTGTATCTCGCGAACACGACCCAGATCTATCCCGAAGATCGCGGCACCAACTACGCCGCGCGGATCGGTCGCGAGATCGCGGAGCACATCGCGAAGGACGGCTAGCATCGGCGGGTGAAGCTCGCGGTCATCTTCTCTCCCGCGGCCGGTCACACATACGTCGAGCTGCGCGACTTCGCGCGCGAGGCCGAGCGCGTCGGCGTCGAGTCGTTCTGGGTCAGCGATCACTTCTTCGGTGGACCAGTGGGCGTTCCCGACCGCGACTGCCTCGAAGCGTTCACGCTTCTCGCCGCTCTCGCGCGCGACGCGACGCGTATCCGTCTCGGCGTGCTGGTCGCCGCGGCGCAGTACCGGAATCCCGCGCTGCTCGCGAAGATCGTCGCCGGCGTCGACCAGATATCGGATGGACGTTTCGAGTTCGGTATCGGGGCCGGGTGGAAGGCGGAGGAGTACCGCGCGTACGGATACGAGTTCCCGTCAGCGGGCGCTCGCGTTGACCAGTTGAAGGACACGCTCGAGATCTGCCAGCGCATGTGGACGAGCGAACGCGCCACGTACCACGGCAAGCACTACCGGATCGAGGACGCGGTGTGCTCACCCAAGCCCGCGCAGCATCCCCATCCGCCGATCTGGGTCGGTGGCAGCGGCCCGCGTGTGATGCGACTCGCCGCGCGCTACGCGGACGGCTTCGATCTCGGCCGACGTGGACCGGCGGGCGCGCCGCTCAGCGCCGGCGAGATGGCCGCTGCACTTGCAGAAGTGCGGAAGGTCTGCGACGACGCGAAGCGCCAGCGACCGATCGCGCTCTCGCACTGGGTAAGTGCGGAGCTCGGCCCTGACGACGGATCGAAACAGGAGCTGCTCGACCGGATCCGCGGCTACGAACGAGCTGGTCTCGATCGACTCCTTCTAGCGTTCCCGCGCGACCGCGCCGGCGAGATGATCAGCCGCCTCGGTGAAGAAGTGCTGGCGCAGGTCTAGCCCGTCGGCGGCGCGGCCGGATCGCGGAAGCTCACGTGTGGTCCATCGCCGATCGCGAAACGCACCTCGCGTCCGTCACGCATCCGGATCCACGCCTCGCCTTTTCCGTGCGCGAGACGCCCGAGCCACGCGCGCGCGCCCTGCGGCTCCGGACCGAACGACGCGACGTCCTCCTCGGCGACCGCGAGCGTCCGTGTTTGCTCCGCGTCGCCAAGCGTGATGTCGGCACCGTCGGGCGTGAGACGGATGCGCCTCAGCTCGCTGCGCTGGAAGCCCAGTACGGTCTCATCGGCGAAACGGATCACCCAGCGACCTTGATCCGACGCCGATACCGCGCCGAGCCACGCCCGGAATCCCGTGATCTCAGGCCCGTAGGTCTCGACCTCGTCGAGCTCGACCTCGATCGGATCGCCGACGGGAAAGCGAAGTCGAGCACGCGTCACGCGATGAACGCTAGACCGTGCGACACTTGAAGTCTCTTGAGCACACCCGAGGCCTACCGCGCTGAACCCCTGAACGACGCACCGTTCTCGTGGCGCGCCATCCTCGAGATCGTTCAGGCGCTCGCGCTCGCCGTGATCATCTCGGTCGTCCTGAACCTGTTCGTGGTGCAGGTCACCGAGGTCCGCCAGCGCAGCATGGAGACGACACTCCTACAGAACGACCGCGTACTGGTGAGCAAGGTCGACTATCGCCTCACGTCGCCGCAGCCGGGCGACATCGTCGTGTTCAACCCGACGATCGACACGCAGATCCCGTACGTAAAGCGCATCGTTGCCGTCGCCGGCGAGACGGTGGAGCTGCGTGACGGGAACCTCTACGTCGACGGAAAGCTGCGCCTCTTCGCACAGGCGCACGGCGCCACGCTGCCGCAGGTCCCGGACATCAAATACCCGTACAAGGTCCCGGACGCCTCGTTCTTCGCGCTCGGCGACAACCGCCTTTCGTCGCAGGACTCGCGGACATTCGGCGCACAGCCCTACAACCGCATCATCGGCAAGGTGATCGTGCGGTTCTGGCCGGTCGACCGCCTCAACTTCTTCGACTGGTGACGCGCAGCTAGCCGATCAGGCTCCCGAGCTCAGCATCGTCATCCGGACGCAGCAGCACGACGCGACCGTCCTCCTCGATGGCTCCCAGGGTCAGCACTTCCGAGTCGAAGGTCGCGATGCGTCGAGGCGGGAAGTTCGTCACGCAGACGACGAGACGATGTTGCAGGTCGGATTTCTGGTACCACCGCCGCACCGCCGCGGACGATCGGCGCGTGCCGTGCGCGCCGAAGTCGATCGTCAGCTTGTAGCTCGGGTTGCGCGCCTCGGGGAAGTCTTCGACGGCGAGGACGCGCCCGACACGCATCTCGATCTTCTGGAAGTCTTCGATCGTCGCCATCTCCGTATCATCGGACCTGTGAGCGATGTCTTCCACCGAGCGACCGACTGGGAGATCGTCGCGCCGACGCGCGTCCTGCGCGTCACATGGGACGACGGCAACGTGAGCGAGTACCCATGGGAGCCGCTTCGCCGCGCCTGCATGTGCGCGTACTGTCATGGGGAAGGCGCGTACAAGGGCGAGGTGAACGAGGACACGAAGTTCACCGACGAACAGACCACCTTGAAAGAAGTATTCCCCGTGGGTCGCTACGGTCTAACGCCGTCATGGGGCGACGGTCACGACACGGGCATCTACACGTTCAAGATGCTGCGACGCGCCTCGGGCCTCGAATGATCCAGATGGAGCGAAGGTCATGAAGTTCTTCACGAAGAAGGCCGAGCTTCCGCCGGAGACGGCGGCGCGCGTCCCGCCCGGCCAGTACCTGACCGAGAAGTGGCCGGTGCTCCACTACGGCCCGGTGCCGCCGTTCAACCCGAAGACCTGGGAGTTCCGCGTGTTCGGGAACGTCATGAACGAGTTCAAGCTCAACTGGGAGGAATTCCAGAAGCTTGACCAGACCGCGGTCCAGGCGGACATGCACTGCGTCACGACCTGGTCGCGTCTCGATCAGAAATGGGAAGGCATCCCGTTCGCGAAGATCATCGACCTCGCGAAGCCGAAGTCCGACTCGAAGTTCGTCATCGCGCACTCGGAGTACGGCTTCACCGCGAACACGCCGCTCGAGTACTGCATGCGCGACGACTGCCTCATCGCGCTGCGCGCGAACGGCGCGCCGCTGACAGCGGAGCACGGCTCACCCGCGCGTCTTGTGGTGCCGCGCCTCTACGCGTGGAAGAGCGCGAAGTGGCTGCGCGGCATCGAGTTCTCAGACGTCGACAAGCCAGGTTTTTGGGAGCGGAACGGATATCACAACACCGGCGATCCGTGGAAAGAGCAGCGCTACTGGGGCGACGACTGAGCTAGGGCGTTCCCCGCTCCGGTGCCTCGACCGGGTCGTAGTGCGCGCGGAAGAATCGAACGATCTGCGTCTGATCGACCGTCGGTAGCTTGTACAGCCACGACCAAGCGGTCAGCGCGACCTTCGCGTCGGTGAGCTTCGGGTAGGGCTCGAGGATGATCTTCGGGAAACCGGCGGACATCAGGTCGCGAACGATCTTCTTGAGCTGATCGACCTCAGTGGTCGAGAGGTTGTTGAAGGCGATCACGACGCCCCCGTGCTCGAGGTTGTGCGTCGTCACCTCGTCCTTGAGGTTCACGTCCTTGATGCCCCACGGCGCGGGAGCCGCGGGCGCGGCCCAGTGCTGTCCGGATGTCGGCGGCACCGAGTTGTAGACCCCGGTCTGTCCGGAAGGGATGTGCTCGGGGCTGAGCGCCTCGACCTTCGTGCCCACCGTCTGTCCGGTCGTGTCGAACTGCTGCGCGTTCACGTCGATCGGCGCCGCCGGCGCGTCGAACGCGCCGAGCGCGCGGGCGACCAGGACCAGCGCGATGAACGCGATGACGACGCCCAAGACGATCCAGCCCTGGCCGATGCGTCGCCTGGGCGCCGGGCTGCCACCGCCGTTCCGGCGGCGCTGCTGCCTGGTCCTCTCCCGTTCGCGCCGGTCGCGGCGTGTCGTGACTGTCATCGCTTTCAGGATACCTAGACTTGAGGACGTGACCGTCCGCGTCCGTTTCGCGCCATCCCCCACCGGTTCGCTCCACATCGGGAGCGTCCGGACGACGCTCTACAACCACTTCTTCGCGCGACAGAACGGCGGAAAGCTCGTCCTCCGGATAGAAGACACCGACCAGGACCGCCTTGTGCCCGGCGCCGTGGATTCGATCTACGACGGACTCGGCTGGCTGCGGGTGACCTGGGACGAGGGCCCGCGCGAGGGCGGCCCGCACAGTCCATACATCCAATCGGAGCGCCTGCCCCTGTATCAGGAGCACGTACAGAAGCTCGTCGATGCCGGTGATGCGTACTTCTGCTTCTGTTCAAAGGAGCGCCTCGCCGCGATGCGCGCCCAGCAGGCCGCGCGCAAGGAGATCACGCGCTACGACCGCTTCTGCCGGAACATCGACCCGAGAGTGGCAGCGGAGCGCGCCAAGACCGAGGCGCACGTGGTGCGACTCAAGGTGCCGGACGAAGGAACTCTCGCGATCGACGATCTTGTGTACGGCCACGTTGAGTGGCCGATCAATACGATCGAAGACCAGGTGCTCCTCAAGTCAGACGGTTTTCCCACGTATCACCTGGCGGTGGTCGTCGACGATCACGTGATGGGCATTACCCACATCTTTCGCGGCGAAGACTGGCTTCCCTCGACCCCCAAGCACGTCCTGATCTTCCGCGCGTTCGGCTGGGAGCTGCCACCGATCGCGCACTTCCCGAACGTGCTGGGACCGGATGGCAAGAAGCTCGCGAAGCGGCACGGTGCCACGCAAGTGGAGGAGTTCAAGACGCAGGGCTATCTGCCTGAAGCGATGGTGAACTACCTCGCGCTCGTCGGCTGGTCACCGGGTACCGAGGAAGAGATCTTCGGGGTGGACGAGCTCATCGCGCGCTGGCGCATGGACCAGGTGCATCGCGCCGGCGGGAAGTGGGACAAGGCTCGGCTTGACTGGTTCAACGGGATGTGGATCCGCAGGCTCAGTGAGGACGACCTGCTCGGACGTCTAGGGGGGTTCGTGCCGTCGGAGTGGGATCGCGAGGTGATCCGGAGGACGCTGCCGCTCCTGCGCGAGCGGATGGCCACGCTCGCCCAGGCGCGTGACCAGCTCGAGTTCCTCTTCGCGGAGCCGCCAGCGTACGAACCCAGATCGCTCGTGCCCAAGAAGAAAGAGCCGCAGGAAACGTTCGACGTGCTCGTGAAGTCGACCATCCTGCTCCATCACGTCGAGCCGTTCGAGCACGCCGCGATCCGCGCGGCGATCGAAGGCATCGCCGCGGAGATGAGCTGGAGCCTCAAGGACACGAGCCACCCGATCCGGGTGGCGGTCACCGGCCGCACGGTCGGCCTGCCCCTATTCGAATCCCTCGAGCTTCTCGGCAGGGAGCGCGCGCTGGCGCGCATCGAGCGCGCGCAGGATCTTCTCGAGAAAGGTGTGGACTAGATGGCCACCCTCGCACGTCGCGTCGGTCTGGGTCTCAATGCACGCGGTGACGTTTCGGACGTCGTGGCTTGGGCCGAGCGTGCTCGCTCGGCGGGTCTCGAGTCCATCTGGATCCACGACTCCTACTTCGAGCGCGACGCCGTCACCTATGCGAGCGCGGTCGCGGCGCAAGTAGCGGACATCAAGATCGGCCTCGGCGCGCTCAATCCGTTCACCCGCCACCCCGTGCTCATCGCGATGACGATCAGTGCGCTCGACGAGATGGCGCCCGAGAGGATCCTTCTGGGAATGGGATCGGCGCTCCCGCTGCGCCTCGGGCAGATGGGCATCCCGTACACGCCCGAAGACGCCGTCACGAAGTCGAGCGAGGCCATCGACACGCTGCACACCCTGTGGAAAGGCGAGCGGATGCCTTCGGGAAAGCCGGGCCTGCCGCCGCTGCAGCCGATGTTCCCGCCGGTCCATCGTGTGCCGATCTACCTCGCGGGCTACCGCTCACCGGTGATGGAGCTCGCGGGTCAGAAGGGCGACGGGTATCTGGCGCGACCCGCCGAATCGATCCCCGGGCTGAAGAAGCTCCTGCGGGTGATGAACAAGGCGGCGCGTGCGGCGGGTCGCGATCCGAACGACATCGACGTCGCGGGTTACCTGCTCGCGCTCGTCGGCGACACGCGGCGCGACGCACTCAACCGCGCGAAGCGCGAGCCGTTCGTGATCTTCATGATGAGCATCCTCTCGGACGTGACCCTGGACCGCGCCGGCTTCGAGCCCGAGCTGCGCGACCGCATCGCGGTGCACTGGCGCAAGGAGGATTACACGACGGCGGGCGGGCTCATCCCCGACGAGCTCCTCGACGCGTTCATCGTCTGCGGAACGCGACGCGAGATCGCGGATCGGGCCTGGGAGTACCACGAGGCAGGTATGGACCTTCCGATCCTGCAGCCTGTCGTTCAGGACGAGGACCAGATCTCAGCGGTCCTCGATGCCGCTGTCGCGTATGGCAGCGGCGAGGCCGGGACCGTCGCGGCCCGCGCCGCGCTCGGCGCGCAGAAGAGGAGCGCGGCGGCGAGCCTGCGCGACCGCATCGGCGCGTACTGGGAGATCGCGCGTCCGTTCTCGTTCACGGCGTCGACCGTGCCGACCGCGGTGGGCGGCGCGCTCGCCGCGGTGGAGGGCCGGTTCGACTGGACGCTGTTCCTCGTCTCGCTCGTCGCCGGCGTCCTTCTGCACATCGGGACCAATGTCACCAACGAGATCTACGACGTGCGCAAGGGCGTGGACACGATCGTCTCGCCGCGCGCGAGCCACGCGATCGTGAAGGGACGCATCAGTGACCGTGAGGCGTACGTCGCGGCCGTCGCCGCGTTCGCGCTCGCCTTCACACTCGGCCTGTTCCTCGTCTCGGTCCGCGGCTGGCCGGTCGTCGCGCTCGGGCTCGCCGGCCTCATCGGCGGCTACACCTACACCGCGCCGCCGTTCCAGTACAAGTTCAGCCCCTACGGGATCCCGCTCGTGTTCATGCTCATGGGTCCGCTGATGGTCGTGGGGTCGTACTTCGTCATCACCGGCACGATCGACTGGAGCGCGCTCGCGATCAGCATCCCGGTCGGGTTCCTCGTTGCGGCGATCCTGCACGGCAACGAGTGGCGCGACATCAGCGAGGACGCGCGAGCGGGTGCGCGAACCTTCTCGGTCCGGATGGGCCGGCAGGCGGCGCACTGGCTATATCTCGCGCTGGTCGTCGGCGCGTACATCGCGCTCACGGCCGCGGTCCTCGTGGGCCTGCTACCGACGTGGACGCTGCTCGCGATCCTCTCGCTGCCGCTGCTCGTGCGCCAGATCCGCAGCGCGGAGTTCGGAGCGAGCGGTCAGCAGCGCGCCATCGCGATGATCGACCTGCAGACCGCACAGCTCCACGCGGCGTTCGGCTACCTCATGGTCGCGGGGCTGATCATCGCGGCGGCCATCGCGACCCGCTGACCGCCGCGATACGGCGGCTGGAGACCGGTTGGTCCGCCAGCCGCCGCGCCTGCAACGAACGGGGTCATTGACGCTCAGCGACCGACTGAAGTGCGCCGTCGGCCGCCCGCAGCAGCTCGACGCATCGCTCGGCGAGCTCGAGCGCTTCTTTCGAGGCGCATCCCGAGCGCGACGCGAGCTGTAGGGCGTTGAGCGCGTGGCGGTAGAGCGATCGTTGGACGGCGTGGTTGTCGCATTCGCTGTCGCAGCACTTCTGACTGGCCATCGGTCTCCTCCCTTCGCCGTGTTTTGGTCCAGAAAACAAAAACGCCACGGGAGGAGCCCGTGGCCATACAGCGCCGTGAGCGTGCGTCTACAGCGCTAGCCCGAGCTCGCCTCCCGCGTTGATGCGATGAACGGAACGGTCATCAACTCTCCTTTCTCGCGCTCCGATGCGCGAAGGACGCAGATGTACCAGAGGCGCGCGCGGAACACAAGAGGGATTTCCACATTTCGTGCACGGCGATACGCCCACCGATGCGATCGCCGCGCGGCGATACTTCCTCAAGTGCCTCCAGCAACAGGAGACCGAGCGTGAGCAAGCGCGGACCGGTCGTGCCGATCGGCCTCGCGATGGCGTTCGGCCTGTTCGGCCTGACCTTCCGCGGGTCGCGCGCACGCTTCTGGGAGCGCATGACGCTCACCGGCTTCGTGCTCGGCAACTTGGCACTGGCGAACGATGCGGAGCTACGCCGGTTGCGTTTCCGCGAGCGTGACGTCGCGCTTGGCCTGCTATCGGCAGCGGGCCTCTATGCGATCTTCCAGGCCGGCGACCGCATGGCGCGCGCGGTCATGCCCAGCGGATCGCAGGAGATCGGCGACATCTACGCGCTGCGCTCGCTGCGCCCGAAGTCCGAGATCGCCGCGCGACTCGCGGCGATCATCGGCCCGGCCGAGGAGCTGTTCTGGCGGGGGTTCGTGCAGCGCCGTATCGGCGCGGCCGGCGCGGCCATGACATACGGCGGCGCGCATCTCGTCACCGGGAACGCGACGCTCATCGGCGCCGCGACGGTCGCGGGGATCTACTGGGGACTTCTACGGGCGATCGGCATGAGCATGCCGGCCCTCATCACCAGCCACGTTGCCTGGGACATCTGGATCTTCCTCCTCGCGCCCACCGAGCGCGAGAAAGACCCGCAGACGACGGTCTAGGAGGAGCGGTCCCGGATGCGCTCGGCGAGACGCTTGGCGCAGCAGGCGCAGTGCGGGTCGGGCCAGACGAGCCAGACGACCAACGCGAGCCAGCCGGCGAGGAGGCCGATGCTGAATGCCATATCGGCTGACAAATACATGCGATGGCGCTACGCAAGAACTTGGCCACGGGCCCAAATGTCCGTGGACTCGACGAGGAAAGGCGCGCTAGCGAGCGGTAGCGGCGGCGATCGCGTCGCGCAGTGAGAAGCGGCCGAGATAGAGAGCACGGCCCACGATGATGCCGCGCAGCCCGCGGTGGCGGAGTTTTGCGACGGCGCGGATGTCGTCGAGTGAGCCCACGCCGCCTGAGTAGATGACATCCCCGCCGAACGCGCGTGCGACGGCTTCGAGGCCCGCGACGTCCGGCCCCTGCAGCGTCCCGTCGACCGAGACGTTCGTGTACACGACCGACGGCACGCCGGTGATGGCGAGCTTCTGCATGAGGTCGACGGCACGGACGTCGCTCGTCTCCGTCCAGCCCGCCGTCATCACCATCCCATTGCGGGCATCAACGGCGACGGCCATGCCGTCCGCATGGCGATCGACCAGGCGACCGATGAGTTCAGGATCCTCGATGGCGGCGGTCCCGACGATGATCCGTGACGCGCCCGCCTCGGCGAACCGCTCGGCGGTATCGAAATCGCGGATGCCACCGCCGGCCTGGATCTTCACCGTGAAGCGATTCGCGATCTGCCGGATCGCGTCGAGATTGGCGGGTTCGCCGGTCCGGGCGCCGTCGATGTCGACGATGTGCAGCCACTCGGCGCTTTCGTTCACCAGGCGCTTCGCGGCCTCGAGCGGTGAGGGCGCGACCTCCTCGACCGTCGAGAAGTCGCCGCGGGTCATGCGCACGACCTTGCCGCCGTAGATGTCGATCGCGGGGTAGACGATCACGGCGCGATGGTACGGGCGGCACGGATCGCGTGGCGCAGCAACTCCAGCGCGCGCTCGACATCCGCCGCACGGCGCACGCGCACGAGGATCCAGTCGTAGCCCGGGCCTCGCAGGTCGATCCGAGCGTCGCTCCGGAGCTCGTCGCGCAGAACGCGGACGAGGGTGCGTGTCAGCCGGACATCGACGTCGCCGTTGTGGCAATGCGCGACCTCTGTCTTTCCCAGCCAGAGGGCCTCGCCATGCTTGCGGAACTTCGACTTTCGCACCGTGATCCCCCGGAGGCGCGCGCCGCGGGCCATGAAGTCGTCAAGGACGGTCACGCTTTGAGCACGTCGACGACCCGGCGCATCGATGCCTGGACGCCGTAGCGCTGCGCGAGCGCAGCGATGTGCATCGGCTCGGGCGGGGCTTTCGGGATCGAGCCGTCGCCGCTGACCTCGATCGCACAGTCGAGCACCGGCCCGACGACGGTGCGAGCCGCGACGACGTAGTCCTTGGATGCGTTCAGCTTCGCGCGGATCGTCGCGGAGAGATCCTTGGCCGCTAGGATCGCGTCGAGCGAGCCGTACTTCGCCAGCAGCTGCGACGCGGTCTTCTCGCCGATGCCTCGCACGCCCGGGAGCCCGTCCGAAGGATCGCCGCGCAGGATCGCGTAGTCGAGATAGCGGTCGCCCGGGATGCCGTATTTCGCGTGGACCCACGCCTGATCCACCGCCGCGAGCTCGGTGACGCCTTTCACGGTGAACAGGACGCGGATGCGCGGGTCGCGCACCAGCGTGTACAGGTCACGGTCGCCGCTGACGATCTCGATCGGTCCCTCGATCTTCGTCGTCAGTGTCGCGATCACGTCCTCGGCCTCGCACTCGGTCGCATTCGCGATCGAGATACCGAGCTCACGGAGCAGCTCCGCGATGATGAGGATCTGGGGTCCGACCTCGTCGGGCGGCTCGTCGCCGGTCGCGACACGCGCGCTCTTGTATTCCGGCAGCAAGGCCACGCGGAACTGCGGCCGCCAGTCCTCGCCGAATTCGAACGCGACGTACATCCGCTCCGGCTTGCGATCGTGGAGCAGTCGCTCGATGAAGTTGAGGAAGCCCACGATCGCGTTGACGAGCGTCCCGTCCGGCGCTCGAACCTCCGGCATCGCGTGGTAGGCGCGGTACGCGAGGCTGGACGCGTCGATGAGAAGCGTCGCTATGCGGGCGCCGCCGCAAACACGTGATGGAGGGCCGCGATGAACCGGTCGTTCTCCGCCGGCGTTCCGATCGAGACTCGCAGGCAGCCGGCACAGCCGGGCCACATCGAGATGTCGCGGACGAGGACGCTCTGTTCGAGGAAACGCGTGTGCACCGCTGCGGGAGTCTCGTCCTTCATGCGGAAGAGGATGAAGTTCGTCACCGACGGGTAGGCCTCGATCGCGCGGATCTTCCTCAGAGCCGCGAACACGCGCGCACGCTCACGGTGGCACAGCTCCACGCGCCGCGCGATGGAGGCGTCGTCCTTCGCGATCTTCGCCGCGACCGCGTGCGTCAGCGAGCTCACGTTGTACGGGAGCTGCACTGCGCGGAACAGCTCGGCCACGGCCGGATGCGTCACGAGGATGCCGACGCGGAGGCCGGCGGCGGCCCGGACCTTCGAGAACGTCTTGCTGATGACCATGTTCGGATGCGCCGCGAGCTCTGGAAGCAGCGTCGTGCCGGCGAAGTCGCTGTACGCCTCATCGACGAGGACGAGCGTCTCCGGATGCGCTTCAGCCACCGCGAGGATCGCGTCGAACGGCACCGCGTTGCCCGTCGGGTTGTTCGGGGTCGTGAACACGATGATGTCGGCGCGCGCCGTTGCTGCCGCCGCGACCGCGCGATCCCGCGTGATCTCGTACGGGAGACCGATGATCTCGTCGACGACCGACCCGCCGGCGATGATCGTGAGCCGCCCGTGCATCGAATAGGTCGGCTGGAACAACAGCGTCTTGCGACCGTGTCCGCCGAACACGAGGAACGTGTTGAGCAGGACCTCGTTGCTGCCGTTGCCGAGCACGAGCTGGTCGGGCTCGACGTGGTAACGCTCCGCGAGCAGCCCGCGCAGATCGACGGCCGATGTCGGATAGCGGTTGAGAAGGACGGCGTCGAGCTCGGCCGGGGTCAGCCAGTCGCCGGCTGGATTGGGCTCGGCCCATTCGTTGGCGTTGAGCCGCACGTCGGCCTTCTGCTGTCCGGTGCGGTACGCCGGGAACGCGGACAGATCGGCTCGCGGCTTCGGAAGGCGTGGGGTCATGCGCATAGGGTACGGTGCTTGCCGTCTTGTCGCGTGTGGATGACGGTCACTGCCCGATCTGATGGAAGAAGAAAGCGGCTAGTTCGAGCCGCGTCCGGTAAACTCGCTAGCAGCAGGACCCCTCTGGGGAGTGGCCAAGCGGTAAGGCAGCTGATTCTGGATCAGCCAATCAGAGGTTCGAATCCTCTCTCCCCAACAGATCCGAAGAAATTCGACCGATCCGCCGAGCCGCGCGAGCGTCAAACGACCTGATCGGAATCAGGTGATCGGTGTCCCACGCTCAGGACGATTAGCTGACTCCCGTGAAGTTCATCTGATTCCCTGACCACGCTGACTGGCAATCACTGCCAAGAACGTTTCGCGGCGTGGCGATTCGTGCACACAGCGCCTATCTCGACATGCCAGTGCTGGTGATCGCCACTGAACCAAAGCTTCCTGAGTCGATTCGAGACGACGCAACGCGGCTGCGCCGGAAGCCGTTCGATCTCGAACACTTCGTGGACCACGTAAGGGATGCCGCTGGGCCGAGCCGTTTTCGGAGCTAGATCTCGTTCGAGTCAGTCGCGTCACCGGCTGTGTTAAGGGCGCTCAAGACTCATAGGTATGGACTAACGTGTCTGACGTCACGACTTATCTTCGACGGCGTGCGCTCGATAGCCTCGACAGCCCAGCAGGGAATACTCGGGCGGCTCCTACCCGCGTGACTTCACGTGGTGACGGCCGCGGTTCCCGGCTGTAGCTGATCGAAGACGGACGCTGCCTCTTCGATGATTGTTCCCGAGAGATCACTCGACAGCATGTAGCGCACGATCTTTCCATCGCGCTTCGCAATGATTGCACCGTGCTCGCGCAGGACTCGCAGATGTTGGCTCGTGGCGGTGCGGTTGCGACCGATGACGTTCGCGAGATCGCTGGCCGCGAGCGTCGTGTCTCGCAGCGCGCGCACGATCTTGATGCGTGCCGGGTCGCAGAGCGCATCGAGGAGAGCACGCATCCGCTTCTCGTTGCGCGGGGTCAGCATTTGCCGTTCAGCCGTCTTTACGGCAGTCGGATCGATGGGACGGGGAATGTCTGTCGGCATGAAGGCCTTTCCAGTTCGCCCAGGCAGTTGCGTTTGCTGCGGTAACCATGCATCCGCGGGTCGCCAATCGCATTACCAATCCGTCATGGGTTCTTGTCGCATGGTGAGTCGAGGGACTAGGTGCCGTTCAGTCTCGCGGTCGTCCCTAAACGACCTTCTGCGGGTGAGGTCTTCATCTCATAACCGATTCCCACGACGGTTTCGATGTAATGCGGGCGATCGGGGTCGTCCCTGAGCTTACGGCGGAGGGTGCTCACGTGGCGCGCGATCCTGTTGCTGTGGACCTCCGCTGCGACGAGACCAAGGGCGGCTCCCAGCTCGCGGTAGGTGACGACCTCGCCCGCGCGGGACACGAGCATGTACAGAATGACGTGCTCGGTCGGTGAAAGCCGTACCTCACGTGCGCCCAACTGAACACGTTGTCGGAGCGCGTCGACCTCAAGATCGGCGACCGCCAGAGGCGCAACGGGACGTACCATTTCTCTTCGGTTGCGTGGCAACGTAACTATTGTCGCGTTCGGCGTGCAAGGAGTGCATGACCAAAGCGTCACCCCATGCTCGGACTACACGGTTCTGAGTTGGTCAAGCATTCATTGGCTGCGGTAGTCCGATGGCAGCGCAGCGCCGAAAGTACAACGTAGCCCTCGATTCGCGCGTGTGTGCCGCGGAAGACAAGGCGCCCAACTGATGAAGGATCGTCCCCTGCGGTTTGAGAAGGGCTCACGGCTGAGCCCCGCTACAAGGGCGAGTATGGGCGATCGAGTCTGTCGAAAAGACCGCTTGTCATTCGATGTATGGATGAGGCTCAGGGAGCCTGAGCCAAAGCGATGCGGACCGCGTCCAAGGTGAGGAGACAGAGATGCGTGTTTTGATTCTGGCAAAGGAAGGCGAGCCGAGCGATACGGCGACGCCGCGGCCCCCGACGCCGGAGGCTATGGCGGAGTACCAGAAGTTCAACGAAGAGCTGGTCAAGGCGGGCGTGGTCGTCGGTGCTGGCCGCCTCTCCCCGAGCTCGCAGGGCAAGCGCGTTCGGTTCGACGGCAAGAAGCGCACCGTCATCGACGGGCCGTTCGCGGAGTCTAAAGAGCTGGTCGCCGGGTACTGGCTGTGGGACGTGCGGTCGATCGACGAGGCCCTCGAGTGGCTCAAGCGAGCACCCTACGACGGTGGGACCTTCGAGATCCGCGAAGTCTCGATGCACGAGGGCGCGTGAGGGAGCTTTCGCTATAGGTCAGCGCGAGGGAGACGTGCCCGGGGGCACCGGGCCTGCCGAGACGCTACCAACGGACGCGCATCGTGCGATCGAAGCGATCTGGCGGATCGAGTCGGCCCGGCTCGTCGCCGGGCTGGCTCGCCTCGTAGGCGACATCGGGACCGCTGAGGAGCTCGCACAGGACGCCCTGGTTGCCGCGCTCGAGCAATGGCCCATTAGAGGCGTGCCTGAGAAGCCGGGGGCCTGGCTGATGGCGACTGCGAAGCATCATGCGACCGACCTGATCCGGCGGCGCAAGACGCTCGCGCGCAAACACGAAGAGCTCGGACGCATTGTCGAACGAGATCAGCGGGGCGAGGATTTCGACACGGCGATCGAAGAGCAGTTCGGGGACGACCTGCTCGGCCTCATCTTCATGGCCTGCCATCCGGTGCTTTCTAAAGGCGCTCGCGTCGCACTCACCCTGCGCGTGCTCGGCGGGCTGACGACTGAGGAGATCGCGCGAGGGTTCCTCGTCCCGGTTCCGAGCATCGCCCAGCGCATCGTCCGGGCGAAGCGGACTCTCACCGAAGCACACGTCAGATTCGAGATCCCCGATGGGCCCGAGCGCGTGGCGCGCCTCGCTTCAGTCCTCGAGGTGATCTACCTGATCTTCAATGAGGGGTACGCCGCGACCGCGGGCGAGGATTGGGTGCGACCAGCCCTGTGCGAAGAAGCGATCCGTTTGGGCCGCATCTTGGCCGAGCTCGCCCCCACGGAACCGGAGGTCCACGGGCTCGTCGGGCTCATGGAGATCCACGCGTCGCGTCTGCATGCTCGCGTCGGACCGTCCGGGGAGCCCGTCCTCCTGCTTGATCAAGATCGGACGCGCTGGGACCATCTGCTCATCCGCCGCGGTCTGGCCGCACTCGAGCGCGCCGAGGGGCTCGGAGGTGGCATGGGCCCGTACGCCCTGCAGGCCGCGATCGCCGCCTGCCACGCGCGAGCAGCGACTGCGGCCGAGACCGACTGGCCGCGCATCGTGGCGCTCTACGACGCGGTCGCGCAGCTTGCATCGTCGCCGGTCGTCGAGCTGAACCGCGCGGTCGCTGTCGGTATGGCGTTCGGTCCCGCTGCCGGGCTCGACCTTGTGGATGCGCTCGTGCCTGAGCCCTCGCTCAAGACGTACTACTTGCTGCCGGCCGTGCGCGGCGACCTCCTAAGGAAGCTCGGCCGATTCGAAGAGGCGCGCGCCGAGTTCGAGCGCGCCGCGTCGTTGACGGAGAACACGCGGGAGCGCGAACTCCTGCAGCGACGAGCCGCGGAGTGCGCGGCGCGCGGGATCATGGAGGGCTAGACGAGTGCGCGAACTCGATCGACAGGCGTGCCGCTGAACGACGTGCTCCTGACGCTCGTCATCGCGCAGCGTCGCTTTGTCGAGCGGCTCGACCGTTATCGCCAGAGCGTGACGATCGCCGCCATCACCAGCTGAACAATCAGGTTGTGCGCGTTGTTCAGTAGCCACAGGCCCCAGGGCTTCTTCTCGAACGAGATCTGCGCCGCGGTGAGCGTGGCCATGAATCCCAGCCAGACCAAAATGCCGAGCATCACGGCATCGGTGATGGTCTTCCCGCCGAGGTTCAGTGCGAGCAGCGCGAGCACCCAGGCGTTGACAACAGACGCGACCACACCCACCACGATGCCCATCGCGCCCGGCTGGCCGAGCTGCGCCTGCGTGGTGCCCAGATACCCCATCCAACGGGTCCCGAAGACTTGCGGCGCGTACCAGACGAAACCGATGACCAGCGCTGCGACCGCAGCGACGATGACCGCGAGGTAGTTGACGTTCATATCGACTGTCACTGAAACCCTCCCCGACGCCCGGCGGCGACGGCGGGATGCTACTGCGCCTGCTGGTCACGGGATGACAGCCACCGCGAGATGAGCAGATTCACCAAATGCCCGAGCGGAGAGGCAGACCCTCAAGTCGAGGCGATTGGGTCAGGCATTGGCTCGATGAGAGCGCGCGCCTGCTCCGCAGTGATCTCCTGACCGTGCTGGCTGCGTGCATGCAGCTGCGCCACCGCGATTATCTCTTCCTCGCTTCTGCTCCGGACCTCGAATCCGCAGGGGCAGCGCAACCTACGAAGCTGGGTCACGCCTTTGTCTTACCACGCATTCCAGTCGGAATCCACCCAGACGTGGACCTCGGGCTCGCCCTCGAAGAGCTTGGCGAAGAATTCTCTGATCTGCGGCGAACCCGCGAAGCTCTCGATCCCCTCGAGGCTGGACCATTCATCAACGCCGAAGAAGGCCTTCGGATCGCGGGGATCCAGGAACACCCGGTGCGTGAGATCGCCGGCCTTCTTCGCCGCGTCCTTTGTCGCCCGGGTGACCTCGTCGTGGTATCTCTTGGCCGCCGCTTGGTCGTGGCGGAGCCTCGCGCGGACGGTCACGGTGTACTTCACAGCGTTCCTCCTCTGTCGTGCTCGGGCCATCGTCGCCTTGGCACCTTGTGTTTTCCTTGTCGCGTGCGCGTGTCGATCTGTGGGCGTGTATCAATAGAGGCCGAGTCCGCGGCGCTCGACGGCGACGACCTCCCGGGTCGCCTCGGCAGGCGACTGTTGGCCTACGCGGTGCTCAACCGGCGTCGACCGGTCGGGCGCGACGAGCTCATTACCTCGCTCTGGGGTGACAGGGAACCGGAAGCGGTCGACGCCAGCCTGGATGCCCTCATCAGCAAGCTACGAAGTGCGCTCGCGCGGCTTCACGAGCCAGGGCTCGAGCTGCGGCGCTCCAGCGGGGGGTACGTGTTACAGCTGCCAGCGAACGCCTTCGTCGACCGCGAACGCGCCTGGTCGGCGATCCACCACGTGCAAGCGACGAGACGGAGAGGAGATGTTCGTGGCGCGTGGGCCGAGGCCGTCATCGCGCGTGAGATCGTGGCACGCGGGTTCCTCCCGGGAGACGCGGGTGAGTGGATCGAGGCCGAACGTCGCACGCTGCGCGACATCGAGGTCCAGGCCCTGGAGGCGATCGGCGAGGCGGAACTCGCTCAGTCGCGACCGCTGGAGGCCGAGCGGGTCGCTCGAGCGTTAGTCGTGCTGGAGCCACTGCGCGAGTCGGGCTACCGGCTGCTGATGAGTGCGCTTGCCGCGAGCGGCAACCCGGCGCAGGCGGCGCGCGTCTTGGAGGAGTGCCGCGCAGCTTTAGCGGCCGTCTCTCTTGCGCCGTCCACCGAGACACTTCGCGTGTTCGACGACATCTCCGAGCGCGCCGACTGAGCTCGTTTCGCCGCGGCACGACGCCGTACAGCGGCATCGCTGCGAGACGACCAGTGCTCAGAGCCGGACTACTCGCGGCTGGTGATGGTCATGTCGGGCAGACTGCGTTGATTCGAACGGGCGGAGGAGGTCACGCTGCCCGTGGGTGCCGAATGCGGCGTGCTACGCGCGCGGTGAACATCGTTCGCTCCCAGCTCACGCGCACGCCCAGCGGGGAGAGCTGGGGGCGGCGTGAGCAGCATCGCCGTCCGGCAATCCGCCAGCCGGTCCGCTTCCGTCACGCCGATCCGCGGAACACGACCTCGCAGTCGATCGCTCAGTGCTTGAGCACTCATCACGCCCGACACCATCGGCGCTATACGTCCTCGCAGGCACTGACCTGCAAACAATCCGGCTGCGGCAACAGCGGAGAGTATGCGCGTGCCGATGGTTGGACGATCGCGTCACCACGCGCGCTCGGCAGTGCGACCGTTCACGAGCCGCCCCGGTCCTGGTCGCCGGGCGGGTGCGCAGCGCCATCCCGATGGACACGATGTGCACCTTCATCGACCGACTGCTCGGACGGCAACGGGCGAGGTGCTCACGTGCGTCGCTAGTCGCGGCGCGCGCGTTGTCGTGTCGGGCTGAACGTGCTGCGCCGCAGAGTCGGCCGCTGTCACACGCGTGCGTGATGGGTATGGGCAGCTCAGCACGCCAACCACGACGAGGGTCGTGCGGATCAGGATCGAGTACGGCCGCCAAGGCGACTGGTGACCGCGAAAGAACGACGGATTCCTGAGATCGCTCCGCCCCGCGCGATGCAATCCGGGTGACCGGTGGCGCCCGTGCACCAGACGCCCAGTCTTCGCCCGGTATGCGCTGTCGGGGTGTCCGAAGGCACACCCAGCTGCAAATCATTGTAGGGACGCGCCCCTCACCTCGAAGCACGCTACTCGCTGAGAGTCAGGTCATTAGATTGCGATGACGCATGAGGCTCGAACCGGAGCACACTGGTCTTCGGAGAGCAGTGGAGCGTGAATTGAAATCGCAACTGGCGCGCATGCCGGCCGTGTTCTTTGGACATGGCAACCCGATGAACGCGATCGAGCGGAACCGTTACTCCGAGGCGTGGCGAGCGTTCGGGGCGGCGATCCCCAAGCCTCGGGCCATCGTCGCGATCTCGGCACACTGGTACATCAGGGAGACCGCGGTCACGGCCATGCCGTGGCCCAAGACCATCCATGACTTCTACGGTTTTCCCGAGGCCCTCCACCGCGTCGAGTACAAGGCGCCCGGCGATCCAGAGCTCGCCCGCGTGCTGCAGGACTTGATCAAGCCAACGACGGTGGAGCTCGATGTTGGCGACTGGGGCCTGGATCACGGGACGTGGTCGGTGCTCACGCACGTCGTGCCGAGCGCAGACGTGCCCGTCGTGCAGCTCTCAATCGATCTCACGAAGCCAGCGAGCTATCACCTCGACCTTGGTCGTCGGCTCGACACACTGCGGGATCAGGGCGTGCTGGTCCTCGGGAGCGGCAACATCGTGCATAACCTCGGCGCGATCAACTTCTTGCAGCCGGGGCTGGCGTATGACTGGGCCGTGCGCTTCGACGCCGACGTGCAGCGGTACCTGCATGAGGGCGAAGATGAAGCGCTTGTGCGCTACGAGCGTCACCGCGACGGTAGGCTCGCGGTGCCAACACCAGATCACTACCTGCCGCTGCTGTACGTCGCGGGTATTCGCCGGAACGACGACCCGATGTCGGTCCTCGTCGATGGAATCGACCTGGGCTCGGTCTCGATGACGGCCGTCCGGTTCGGTTGATCACCGCACGCGCCCA
>DATDEH010000022.1 GCA_036523395.1 Candidatus Limnocylindria bacterium
CCGTCCGCGTTGCCCGCGCGGATCGTGCCACCGTGCGCCTCGGCGATCGCGCGCGCGATCGACAGACCGATGCCGGTCCCCTCGCCGCTGCGCGCGGGATCGGCGCGGTAGAAGCGATCGAAGACCCGCTCCTCGCTGCCCGCGGGTAGCCCCGGTCCGGCGTCCCGGACCTCGAGCTGGACGCGGCTGTCGCGGCTCGTGACCGTGATCCCGATCGGCGGGCTGCCGTGCCGGAAGGCGTTGTCGAGGAGAGCACGGATCGCCCTGCCGAGGGCGTCAGCATCGCCGGACACGAGGGCGGATCCCGCGGCGGTGACGCGCACGCGGTCCGCGTCGTCGCGCCCACGGCCCATCGGGCGGAAGCGACGCGCCTCTTCCGCGGCCACCGCTCGAACGTCGGTAGGTCGTCGTTCGATCGCGACCCCGGCATCGGCGCGTGCGAGCACGAGCAGGCCGTCGACGAGCCGGCTCATGCGCTCCGCTTCGCTCACCACGTCGGCGATCGCCTCGGCGCGGTCGTCCGCGGCCGCATCCGGCCGCTCGCGGAGGAACTCCGCGTTCGTCCGGATCGTCGAGAGCGGCGTGCGCAGCTCATGCGACGCATCCGCCACGAACCGCTGCTGCGCGGCGAGTGCGGCACCGAGCTCGGCTTGCGCGGCCTGGAGGCGCTCGAGCATCGCGTTGAAGCTCGTCGTGAGCAGACCGACCTCGTCGCGACTCCGGCTCGGAGCCAACCGCCGCGACAGGTCGCCCGTGCTTCCGATCGCTTCGGTGGTCTGCGCCAGCGTGAGCAGCGGACGCACCGCCCGTCCGGCGACGAGCCACGACACGATCGCGACCACGATGAGCGTGACGATCGCGGCGATCACGAGGAAGGCGCGAAAGCCCGCGATCTGGTTGTTCGGGAACGCCGCCGACTGGCCGGCCACGACGATGCCGTTGTCGGATGAGCTCGTCCATTTGCGTGCGGCGATGCGGAGTGCGGGCGCTTCGCCGGATCGGATCCCCCCTGCCGCGCTCGCATCGGTGATCGTCGCGACCGAGCGGCCGCGCTCGGTGGCCTCGACCACGACCGCGGCCGGGACGCGAGGCGGCGAGCCGTCGAGCAGGCCCGACGCGTAGCGCACGGTCCCGTTGGTCGCCAGCACCAACAGGAACGGCTCGGTGCTCGCACGCAGATCCACAACGATGAGCGGCCGATCCGCCGCCGGGGCCGCGCCACCCCGCTCCAGAGATGCGGCAGCGGCGTCGGCCATCGCCGCCAGATTCCGGTCCTGATCTTCGCGCACGCCGTTCGCGCCGAGGCCGGACAGGATGACGATGAACAGGAACATCCCGGCGGCGGCGACGCTGGTGCCGTAGAGAGCGAGTCGTCGCCGCAGCCGCATCTAAGGCTCGCGGAGGACGTAGCCGACGCCGCGCACCGTTTGCAACAGTCGCGGCTGGCCGTCCATCTCGATCCGGGCTCGGAGGTCCGCGATCGTGACATCGACGACGTTGGAGACCGCGTCGGTGTCGAGCCCCCAGACCGACTCCAAGAGCCGATCGCGTTCCAGCACCTGTCGCGGGTGCCGCAGGAAGTGCTCGAGCAGGTTGAACTGGAGCGCGGTCAGCTCGACGGCGCGATCGCCGCGCCGGACCTCGTGCGCGGAGACATCCATCACCAGATCCGCACAGCGCAGGCTCTCGCGACCGCCAGGCGCGCGGCGGCGAAGAAGCGCGCGCACGCGCGCGAGCAGCTCGTCGTATGCGAAGGGCTTGACGAGGTAGTCATCGGCACCGGCATCGAGACCCGCGACGCGGTCGGAGACGGCGTCGCGCGCGGTCAGCATCAGGATCGGCAGGTCGGAGCCCGCGCGCAGGCGCCGGCAGACCTCGACGCCGTCGAGGCCAGGCAGCATGACGTCGAGCACGACGAGGTCGGGAGACTGATCGCGCGCAGCGACGAGCGCCGCAGGCCCGCTTGTCTCGACGTCCACCGTGTAGCCCTCGTACGCGAGCGCGCGCCGCAGCGACGCCGCGAGACGAGCGTCGTCATCGACCACGAGGATCCGCCTGCGTGCGTTCACGCAAAGGATGATGGGGCAGGGGTCATAGTGGTCCTGATGAGCGATCGGCTCTCCGACCGGCGGACACTCCCAGCGCCGCTCCACGGCGAGGCCTTGGCTCTCGCGGGCCTGCTCGCGCGGGAGACGCGGGACGGCGTCGCCATCGTCGGAGCCGAGGGCGACCTCGTGTATTGGAACGCCGCCGCGGGCGCGATCACCGGATGGTCCTCGATCGCGATCGCCGAGCAGAACGTCGGGAAGTTCACGACCACACCAAAGGCGTTGATCGAGATACGCGAAGGCAAGTGGGTCGAGGTGCGCCAGTCGACGCTGCGGGTCGACGGACACGGCTACACGGTGGTGATGTTCACCGACGCGACGTCCCAGGTGCATCTGCGAGACACGCGCGGGCAGCTCCGCTCGCTCGGTCTGATCGACAGCGCAACGAACCTTCCCGGGCGCGAGCTCGCGTTGCTCCATGTCGAGCAGGCGATCGCGCTCGCGCGGCGCGACAAGCGGTCAGTCGGCCTCCTGAGCATGAAGCTCGATCGGTTCCGGCAGCTTCGCGATTCCGTCGACGGCCATGTGGCGGCCGACGAGGTGATCCGCCAGTTCGCGAAGCGGATCACCGCGTTCGTCCGAGCCAGCGATGTGCCTGCGCGGCTTTCGGACGATTCGTTCCTCGCGGTCCTCAGCGCGCTTACGAGCAGCAACGACGCGGCGGTGGTGGCTGTCCGCTTGCTGCTGGTGCTGGCCGAGCCATTCGACGTCGTCGGCCACGCGCGTTCGGTCCACTGCAGCATCGGCGTGGCGGAGTTCCCGCGGGATGCGAACGATCCGGTCACGCTGCTTGGCGCCGCGCTCGCCGCGGCCGACCGCGCGCAGGTACTCGGTGGTGGTCGCTACTGCGTCTCCTCCGAGATCGCCGACGAGCATCGCTAGGCAAGCCGGAGATCCTCCGACTCATCACCGCGCCGAAGGCTACGGAGCGTCGCGGAGCATGATGAGCAACATGCGGCACGCCTCGGGCGCCTCGAGGGCGTGCGGCTTGCCCGCCGGCATGCGGACGATCGTCCCCGGCGTGGCACGGACCGACGCGCCGCCGATGCTGAGATCGAGCGCGCCCTCGAGCACCAGTACCAGCGCATCGAAGGGCGAGGTGTGTTCGGTGAGTCCCTGGCCGCTGTCGAAGGCGAACAGCGTGAGATTGCCCCCTGCGGTCTTCGCAAGAACGCGGCTCGCGATCCCCTGCTCGGTGGGCGTCACGAGCGACCGCAGCGAAAGCACTTCAGCGGGCGCGATCGTCTGAGTCATAGTGGACGTCGTCATCATGTCACGACCGACCGACCCGCTCGCGGGCTCGACATGGAGCTCCGCGACAACGGTGGCCGGATTCGCCCGGTCAGCACCAAACGCCGTCCTGATGGCGTTCGCGGACCGCGAACTGCGCCGCCTCTCGAATGCGCACGCGCTTGACGTCGGGTGCGGCGCCGGCCGCAACGCCGTACCGCTCGCGCGCCTCGGCTGGCAGGTCACCGGCGTCGACCTCTCGTGGCCGATGCTCCGAGCTGCCGCTCAGCGCGCGCGGGATGATCGACTCGAGGACCGCGTCGGCCTCGTCCAGGCGCCGATGGACATGCTTCCGGTGCGAGACGGCAGCTGCGATCTCGTGATCGCGCACGGCATATGGAACCTCGCGCGGTCCTCCGCGGACTTTCGACGCGCGGTGCGTGACGCCGCGCGCGTGGCCAAGATCGGCGCCGCGCTGTTCGTGTTCACGTTCTCGCGCCATACGCTCCCGCCGAGCGCCGAGCCGGTCGCGGGCGAGGCATTCGTGTTCACGCAGTTCTCGGGCGAGCCGCAGTGTTTCCTCACCGAGGAGCAGCTCGTCTCAGAGCTGAGCGCCGCCGGATTCGTGAGTGAGCCGTCGGTTCCTCTCAGCGAGTACAACCGGTCGCGGCCGGGGACACCTGGTGGCGGGGCGCCGGTGATCTATGAGGCCGCCTTCCGGCGCAGCGCCTAGGGGCTCGGCGAGCCCGGCAGTTCATCCAGCATCCGGGCGGAACGCACGGTCAGGGGAGCAGCTGGCGTAGCGCGAAGAGAACGTTCGCCGGACGCTCGGCGAGTCGCCGCATGTACCACGGGTACCACGCCCGACCGTATGAGATGAGATCTCGGACCGCGTGCCCCTCGCGCGCGAGGCGCCGTTGCTCGTCGACGCGGATCCCGTAGAGCATCTGCACTTCGGGCAACGCTTTGGGTAGGCCAAGCGCCGCGGCGGATCTGGCGATCTCCTCGAGCAGGCGAACGTCGTGCGTGCCGAGCCCGATACGGATGCGGCTGCCGTCGCGAGCCGCGGCGAGCATGGCATTCGAGAGCGCGACGAAGTTCCGGTCGACCTCCTCGCGCGTCTGGAATGCGATCGACGCGGGCTCCGCGTACGCGCCCTTGACGAGGCGTATGACGGGGTCCAGCGGCAGCAGACGCTGAATGTCGGCAGCGGAACGACGCAGGTATGCCTGCAGGCACACGCCGGTGTTCGCGTGCACCCGCCTGACCCGCTCGTAGAGGCTCACGGTGCGCTCGGTGTATGCGCTTCCCTCCATATCGATCCACACCGTGCGCCCGATCGTTGCTGCCCGTTCGGCGAGCCGACGTACATTTCCAAAGGCCCGCTCGCCATCGAGATCGAGGCCGAGCTGTGTGAGCTTCACGGAGATGTCGGCGTCCAGCTGATCGGTCCCGATCCGGTCGAGCAGCGCGAGGTAATCGGCCACGACCTCCTCCGCCTCTTCGATCCTGGTGATGTTCTCGCCAAGCTGAGTGAGGACGGCGGAGATGCGGTCCTTCCTGAACTTCACGGCCGCGTCCAGCGCCGAGTCCGCATCCGCGCCGGGCATGAAACGGAGCACGGCCCGTCGGGCGAAGGTCAGGCGCGGGACGGTGCGGCGGAGCCAGGGGTTCTCGGCCATCCACAAGAGCAGTCGCCGCATCATCAACGCCCAGTTTGACGCGTGCCACCGCGGGGAGCGTCCCTATTCGTCGGTGGCAGCCGAGTTCGCTCGCCGCTACCAGCTCCCTCCGCCGCCCCCGCCACCACCCCCGCCCGACCCGCCGCCACTGAAACCGCTGCCGCCGCTCCCGCCGGGCGTCGAGGCGATCGTGGACGAGACCTGGTTCGAGAACGAGCTGAGGTTGCTCGAGAGATCGTTCGCGGAGAATGAGCCGAGCGCGCTGCCGGTGTACCAGCTCGACGTCGCGGCAACGGCGTCGATGTCGGAGAACGCGCGGGCCCACTTCTCGACGCAGCCGAACACGATCGCGTACGGCAGATACGCGGAAAAGATGTTCTCGCGCTCGGCGAAGCGCTGCCGTTCCTTCTCGGCGATCTCCATGTAATGCCGGAATCCCATGGTGCGGCGGAAGAGCTCGGCGCCGGCGCGGGTCTTCCGCGGCATCCGCGACGCGACGCCGAGAAGCGCGACGGCGGGGACGACCGCGCCAAGACCGATGAAGCCCGCGCCGAACGACGAGCCGAGCCAGAACACCAGGAATCCCGCGACGATGAGCGCGCCGAAGCCGAGCGCCGTGTAGATCTGCCGGACGCGCTGCGGATCGGCGGCGAACCACTTGCGAGCGACCGAGTCCGCGTAGAGCTCGCGCTGCGCTTTCGCGAGCGTCGTATAGAAGTGCTCCTTGAGCTCGGACAGCTTCACGACGTCGGTGGGCGTCGACTGGAATGAGGCTTTCGTCGCCTCGGCGGCGCCGGCCCGGTCGCTGAACCGCTGGATCAACGAGACGACGGCCCGCTGCGTGGCGTCCATCGCGCCGTATCCGAAGAGCCCGTCGAAGATCGTGCGCTCGTAGTCCTGCAGCGCCTCCGGATGCGCCTTGCCGTCGGTGCGTGTGAGGGACCAATCCTTCTTGGCGAAGATCCCCGTCGCCGGGAGCTCGGCGATCGTCAGATAGCCGCGCACCGCGAGATCGACGATCGTCGCGGTCACGTCCTTCGTGTCGGCGCTCTCGTCCATGAGAAGTCCCGCCTGCGCCGGCCTGATCTTCTCCGGTGGCTCGTACTCCGCGACGATCGTTTCGTGCTCGCGCTCGTCGCGGCCGGCCGTCCACCACTGCCGCGCGACGAGACCGAGGCCACCGATCATCGCGACGAGCGCGCCGCCGATCGTCCATGGCGTCGCCTCGAAGAAGTCCGCCACGTCGCGCTCGCCTGCCTCGAGCATCGGCGCGGGAACAGCGACGGCGCCCTTGCGCAGGGCCGTGACGACGGTGAGCTGGTCTCCGGCCGGCAGGATGCTCGTCGAGCTGAACGCGGCCCGATCCGGCGCGAACGAGCTGCGACATGGCTTCGTCGAGCCGCTCGGGCCCTCGTAGCAAGCCACCGACGTGAACGCGTTGGGGCTGAACACGGTGACGCTGACCGCGAGCATCTGCACGGGCCATTCGCCACCGTTCACGTTCCAGAACAGCTCGTCGTGGTCCGCAAAGGTGTTGAGCGCGCCGCGGACCGTGTACGCGATGCGATACGTCTGCTTCCCCGTCACGATGCGGCTCGCGTCACCGATCTTGATCTGCAGGTTCGCGCCGCTCTGGCTCGTCTCGTAGCTCAGTGGGCGTCCGTTCAGATCTCGGACCGACTGCACGCTCACCCGGTACACCCTGACGAGCTTTGGATCGGCATCCCAGCGGTACCGCACCGGGATCTCACGGAAGATCCCGTGCCGATCGCTCAGGCTCTGGAAGTTGACATCGATGTTCTCGGTCACGAGAACAGAGCCGTCAGCCTGGATGTTCATCTCCGACGCGAAGCGTTCGATGATCCAACCCTCGTCCGCCCGAGCGGGAGCGCCGAACAGCACGAGCAGCGCGACCGCGGCGAGGAGGGCGCCCGCGGCGAGGCGGCGCGCGCCTGCGCTCATGTCAGGAGGCTGGAGAAGACGGTGGCGAGTCCCAGGAACGCCATGAAGCCACTGATGTCGGTGATCGTCGTGAGGACGATGGACGACGACTGCGCCGGGTCCTGCCCGAGGGCTTTCAGGACCAGCGGCACCGCCGCACCCGCCATCCCCGCAAGGCTCATCGAGATGATCATCGCCATGCCGATGACGAAGGAGAGGCCCATGCTGCGGCTCCAGAAGTACACGGCGATCCCGGTCACCACGGCGCAGGCGATCCCGTTGATGATGCCGGTGCCCGCTTCTTTCCAGATGAGGCGCGGCCAGTGCGTCGGCCGGACCTCGCGGAGCGCCAGCCCGCGCATCGTGACGGCGAGGGCCTGCATCCCGCTGTTGCCGGACTGGCCGGCGACGACCGGCATGAGCACCGCAAGTGCCGTGAACTGCGCGATCGTCCCCTCGAACAGCCCGACGACGAACGCGGCCGCGAACGCGGTGGCGAGATTGATCTCGAGCCACGGCAGGCGTGAGCGGACGGCGAAGCGGACGCGCGATAGCGCATGCTCCTCTTTGCCGACACCGACCATCGTCTGGATGCCCATCGTCGCCTCGGCCTCGGCGGCCGCGACGAGCGTCCGGTAACGGATGACGCCGACCAGCTTGGACTCCGAATCGACGACCGGCAGCGTCGCGACGCGTCGCTCGTCGAGCGCTTTCACGACGTCCTCGCGCGTAGCGTTGACGAACACCGAGACCGGCTCGCCGCGGATGAGATCGCGCAGGGGCGTGTCGGGCTCGGCCGTCGCGATCTCGCCCAGCGGCACCGCACCGGCGAGCTTGCCCTCACGGTCCATCAGATAGATCGAGCCGAGCTCCTTCTCCTTGAAGGTGCGCATCTTTCGCAGGGCCCCTTCCACGGTCGTGTCCGGCCCGAATGCGCTGATACGCGGGTCCATGAGCGAGCCGGCCGACTCCGCGGGGTACGCGAGGAGCTCGACGATCTGCTGCGCGACGCGCTCGTCGAGCCGCGCGAGCTGCCTGTCACGTGCGAGCGGGTCGAGTCCGCCGATGATCGGCGCGGCTTTCGCGGGATTCGTTACGGCGAGCATGGCACGCACGAGGACGTCGTCGAGGAGCATCAACACCTCCGCCGCGACGCGCGGGTTGAGACGTTCGAGGATCTGCGCCGCGGCCGTCGGAGTGGGCGCGCGCGCGAGGAGCAGGGCCGTGTCCTCGGGCGAGCGCTCGTTCAGGAAGGCGGCGACCTCTTCCGGATGGTGGCGCAGGTACTCCGCATTGAGGGCACGGAGGGTGTCGAGCTCGAGGTCGGCGAGCGTGAGGACCTTCGCGGCGACGCGCTGGATCGTCTCGGCTTCGGCCACGCGGACAGTATCGCCGAACGACCGACCGCTCGACGCTCGTTCAGTGGGTCCGCTTGACCTCGATCTTGCCCTCGGCGCGGCGAACGTCGTAGTGCGGTTGCGGGAAGACCGCGGGTCCGCGGTTCACGCTGCCATCGGCGAGCTCGAAGCGCGACCCGTGGCATTTGCACTCGATGCGTTTCCCCTCGTCGACGAGCTTGCCCTCCGACAGCGAGCACCCTTGATGGGAACACGTGTCGTGCATGGCGAAGATCTTCTCTCCCCGTCGCACGACAACGAGGGTCTGCGCGCCCGCTTTGGCTTTCGTTGGCTTGTCCTCGGGCACGCTTTCGATGTCGAGCGCTTGCCACTTCGTCCCGCCGCCGCGCCAGGCATGGCGATCGACCTGGCTGCCGAGATCGAAGACGAGGTCGCCCCCGAGATAACCGCCGACGACCACGAAGAGAAGCCCGATGCCGGCGGTCCACGCTGCGCCACCGGCGAACAGCGGCCACCAGCCCAGGCGTGCGCCGAGCGAGACGACGTACAGAACGAGCGCGACGAGCATCGACGTGGAGTGCAAGCTGCCGATGCGCTTGCTCGCGCCTTCGAGATCGATGTAGTCGGCGTAGCCCGCGAGCGCAGCGCCGAGCATGCTCACGAGGCCAACACCGACGGCCCACGCCGCTGCGACGGGCTGCCCCACCACGTCGAGGACCGTGGCGATGATGAATGCACCGATCGGAACGTCGGTGATCATCGGATGCACCGGGTGCCCGAGCCAGGTCCCATGCAGCAGGTCGCGCAGGGCCGGGAAGGGTCCGTACAGCGCGCGGAAGATGCGCTGGAACAGGTCGCCGAGCGGGTCCGCCCACCCGGCCTGCGCGTTCAGGATCGGCTCCAGCCAGCGGCGGATCATTCCGCCGCGATTCTGCAGGATGCGGACCGAGGCGTGCTGAGGCGGCCCTTCCGCCAGCGCTGCTAGCGGACCGTGATCGAGCTGACGCCGGCCGTGACGCGCACGGTGACGCGTGCCGTCGCTGAGTCATATCCGGATGTCTGCGCCGCGCTCCCGCTCGCGGTCACGCGCGGGTTGGAGCTCCGCAGGGTCAACAGCGCACCGGTCGTCGTGACGCGTGCTTCGACGCCGTCAGGGACTTCGATGATGATGCTGGAAGCGCCCGCATTCACGTCGATCGCGGCCGCGCCAGCCGGCTTCGGAAGGGTCAACGTGAGCTGCGCCGCGCCGACGTTGATATCCGCGCTGGTGAGCTTCACATCGCGCAGATCGATGACGAATTCCCCCGCACCGCCGTCGATCGAGAGTGCGGTCTCGACGTCGCTCGCGATACGCGCCTCGACGTCGATCGTCGTGCCGCCGACGCGACGGTTTCCGCTCTGGTCGATGCGCACACTGGCGTGGGCACCCCCGCGGTCGATGTCCGATCGCCGCAGCCGGAGATCCTGGCTCGCGCTGTGCGCCTCGACCAGCGTCGCGCTTCCTCCGCTCACGCGGAAGCGCCCCGCCCCGCCGTTGAGGTCGAGCGAAAGCGAGGTGACGCCCTGCCGGGCGACGGTGACATCGCGTTCGCCGCCGCCCGCTCCCCCGTCACCGATGACGAAGAACGGACCGCCGACGAACGTCGGCTGGGTCGCGAGCAGCGCGAGACCGAGGGCGATGACCGCGACGTCGATGCCAAGGGCCGCGAGCGGCCAGCGCCGACCGATCGCGATGTCGATCCCCGCGAGGACCAGCAGGAGCGGCCACAGGCTCAGCAGCGAGAGCGCGGTCACGCCTGGAATGAAGCCGAAGTTCACGAGCAGGAACACCAGGCCGATCGTGATGAGAAGGAGAGGCCAGAAAAGCCCACGACGCGTGGTCATCGCCGCACCCGATGTGGTCATCGCCGCACTCGCTGCGCGAGCAACAGCACGCCGATCGCGATGAACACGAGCGGCCATGCGAGATCCCAGCGAACGATGCGGAACACTCCCGCGTTGCTGAGCAGGAAGATGGCACCGAGCGCGATGAGAACGAGGCCGAACGACGCGCGCCGGCGCTCCGTCGCTTCAGGGTCCTCAGGAGCCGCGACGACCGGCGTCCCTGCCGCCGGCTCGCCGCGATTCGCTGCCCCGTCCAGCGTGGACGTGCTGACGTTGGTCGTCTTCACGAAGGGCGCAGGCTGACCAGGGAGCGGCATGAAGATCACAGCGCCGATGTAGGCGAGCAGTCCGAGTCCGCCGCTGAGGATCGTCGCCACCACGACGAAGACGCGCACCAGCGTCGGATCGACCTGCAGGTATTCCGCGATACCGCCGCACACGCCGGCGACGACCTTGTTGGTGATGCTCCGTTCGAGACGACTTGGCATTCCCACCCTACCTTCCATATGACCTTGTGAATGACAGTTCACGCAGCTCGTGCAGCGTTGCGATCGCGATGGCGACGACCAGGCTCAGAGGCACGACCGGCTGCTGCACGACGCTCCAGATCGCGCTCACGGGTACCGCCACCAACGCCAGCGTTCCGAGTCCCAGATCGAATGCGTCGGCGACGAGCGCGGGCAGGAAGAAGGCGACCGCGGACCACACGGCGACAGCACCGACGATACCGACCGCGAGCGCGGCGAACGCGCTGACCAGGACCATGCGCGGCCGCACCCGAGCCGCTGCCGCGATGGCCGCTGGATCGAAGACTGGCGCGCGCTCGTCCGCCTCGAGGCGCAGCGCCCGGCGCAGTGTCTTCTCATCAAGGAGCTCGCTTCCGGGATCGGTCATGGTCGGGCCTCCAACGTCGTTCGCAGGAGCGCGCGTGCGCGCAGAAGCTGGACGCCGACCGTCGCCGCCGGTCGGCCGGTCACGGCGGCGATCTCCTCGATCGACAGCTCGCTGAAGTAGCGAAGTACGACCGGGACGCGGTACAGCTCCGGCAGTACCGCGACGGCCGCGCGCACGCGGTCACGCTCCTCGCGCGCCACGAGCACCTGATCCGGCGTCTGGGCCGGGTCGGGCACGCCGGCCGCGGCGTCGACGCTCGCGGTGCGCGCTCGCTCGCGGGTGCGCGAGCGTCCCACGCTGATCGCCTCGTTGGCGGCGATACGTAGCAGCCAGTAGCGGACGGGCCGCGTCTGGTCGTAGCGATCCCAGCTGCGATAGGCCTTCAGGAAGGCCGCGCTCGCCGCCTCCCGCGCCGCGTCGCGGTCGCCGAGGATCCGAAGCGCCACGCCGTAGACCTCGTCCTGATGCTCCCGGACCGCGTCAGCGAAGATCACGCGACCGGTACGGGCGAGCGCGGTCGGAAAGAGCGCAGCAAGGCTCGCATGGGCGGTCATTCTCCTTCCATACGACCGCCAGGAGCCCGTCATTTCGTCAAGCGCTGCAGGGCGGCCTCAGCGTCCTGCGGCACGCTCACGCGTTTGGTGCGAGCGCTCGCGCCTCGGACGAGGCGGATCGCACCCCGCGGCGCGCCGAGCGTCTTCGCGAGGAGCGCCACGACAGCGTCGTTCGCCTTGCCCTCGATCGGCGGCGCGGTCACGCGGACCAGGAGCACGCCATCGCGTACGCCGGCGACCGTATTCGCGGACGCGCGCGGCGTCACGCGGATCGTGAACACCAGGCGCTCGCCCTCGCGGCGGACCGCCAGCATCAGAAGGGAGGGTTCGGGATCGCCGGCGGCAGTACGCGCAGGATGATGCTCGTGATGATCTGAATGAGCAGCAGCGCGATGAACGGGGAGAAATCCATACCTCCCGCGATCGGCATGTAGCGGCGGATCGGCGCGAGCACCGGCTCGGTGACGTTCCAAACGAGCTCGCTCAGACCGAGCGGTAGCCGCATGGGGACCCACGACATGATCACCCGAACGAAGATCGCCACAACGAGCGCCTGCGCGACGACATTGATGAAGGCCTCGAGGAAGACGAGGAGGAAGCAGGAGGCGCACATCTAGGGCTTCCGCGGCACATCGAGCCGGTAGCGCGAGGGCGTCGGCCCGATCTGCCCCTGGTAGCTCGACCCGAGCTCGGGTGAACCATACGGCCGCTCCGCCGGGCTGCTGAGCGGAAAGAACGACAGCTGGCCGACCCGCATCCCCGGATACAGCGTGATCGGGATGGTGTTCACGTTGGAGAGCTCCAGCGTGATGTGCCCGTCCCACGCCGGATCGATGAACCCGGCGGTGCTGTGGATGAGAAGCCCCAACCGACCGAGGCTGCTTTTCCCCTCGACGCGCGACACGATCTCGTCGGAGAGGCGGACGCGCTCCCGCGTCGAGCCGAGCACGAACTCTCCGGGATGCAGGATGAACGCCTCCGTCTCGGCGACTTCGACGAGCTCGGTGATGTCGTCCAGGGGTTTCGCAAGATCGATGTAGGCGTGGCGGCTCGAGCGGAAGACACGGAAGAAGCGGTCGAGCCGGATGTCGATGCTGGCGGGCTGCACACAGGACGGGTCGAAAGGATCGATGCCGATGCGCCCCGACGCGATCGCAGCGCGGATGTCACGATCCGAGAGCACCACCGCGGCGAAGTATGGGGTGGCCGCGCCCCGCGAGCGCGAAGACCGTCTCGCGCAGCTCGGACCATGTCGCGACGACCTGGTCCGCACCGTCGATGCGTTCGCGCGCGAAGCCCCAGAGCACCTGGATCGTGTGCGCGCCCGCGGCCTTCCCCATCGCGACGTCCGCCTTCGCGTCGCCGATCACCACGCATTCACCCGGCTCGCAGCGGAGCCGCTCCATGGCATGCTGCGCAAGATCGGGAGCGGGTTTCGGACGCTGCACCGAGTCGCCACCGAGGTAGACGTCGATCTCGCTCGCGATTCCGAGACCCCGCAGGATGCGCTCGCAGTCCGCGGCACGCTTGCCGGTCACCGTCGCCTGAAGCAGTCCGGTCTCGTGGAACGCGTGCAGCGTCTCGCGCGCGCCGTCGAAGAGTTTCGTCGCCGGAATGATCTCGCGGTCGTAGATCTCGCGGTACTCCGTGCGATAGCGCTGCGCCAGGTCGGGCGTGAGATCAGGCCACGCCATGCGAAAGATCGCTTCAAGCGGCAAGCCCGTCATCGCACCAACGCTTTCGAACTCGAGCGCCGATCCGCCGTGCGCTTGGATCACGCGATTCGCCGTGTCCACCACGAAGCGAACGCTGTCGGTGAGCGTCCCATCGAGATCCCACAGCACTGCGCGCACGCTCACGTGCTCGCTGACTCCGGCATCGCCGTGCTGTCAGCGCTTGCGACGGCGCGCGGTGCCCGCGACCACGGGCTCGATGGGCAGCGTGGTCTGCTCGGCGAACTTGCGATCGCGCGTCTCTTGCCGACGGCGGACGAGCGCTTCGAGCTCGTCGTAGAGGGCGTCGGGATCTTGAAGGCCTGCGTAGACGATCTTGAAGCGCAGGTAGCTCATCGGATCAGACTCCGCGAGGCGCTCGAGGACCATCTCGCCGATGCGCTGCGAACCGACTTCTGACGTACCACTCTGGCGGATCGTCGCTTCGATGTCGTCGATCAGCCCATCGATCGCATCCGGGGCTAGCTGCTTCGACGCCGCCTTTCCGATCGCGCTCGCGAGCTTGCGACGGTCGAATTCCTGGCGCGACCCGTCCCGCTTGACGACCTGGATCCGGGCCGACTCGGAGCGCTCGCGCGTCGTGAAGCGCTCGCCACACGAGTCGCACGCGCGCCGGCGCCGGATCGAATCGCCGTCCTCCGCCTCGCGGGAGTCGACGACCCGGGTGTCCTCATGGCCGCAGGAAGGGCAACGCACATACACAAGATATGGGGGATGGGGGCACAAAATCTAGTACCGAGCGCGCGGCGGCCCCGGTGACCGACGTCGGAGGTCGGCGCCGGGGTCCTTGTCCCGCGCCATCGATACGCCTGAAGGGATCGACTTAGTGGCCGACCCCGAGCAGGAACAAGAGAACGATGAGCA
>DATDEH010000023.1 GCA_036523395.1 Candidatus Limnocylindria bacterium
GACGGCGGCATGCTCAAGAGCATGTTCTAGCGGTGATCGTCCGCGATCGACTGCGGCCCGCAGTCTTCCGGCTCCCGATCGAGAAGATCCGGGCCGGCTACAAGAGCGACATCTACTTCGCGCGCACGAAGCTCATCCTCGAGCGCGACAAGCGGCACGACCGCGTCACGATGCAGATCTTCCAGAAGCACCCGGACGCCGTGATCGTCGGCACCGACCAGGTCCTCGCGCTGCTGCACGTCGGCACGGGCCGGTACCGCGAGCGCGTGCGCGCCGAGCGTCTCTTTGCGCGCTACCTCGAAGCGGAGAGCCGCCTCTACGCGCGCTGGCTCGCGCTCCCGCGCCAGACCTGGAAGGACTACGAGCCGATCGCGCGCGAGGTCTTCGAGATCTCGCACGAGCTCGCGACGCTGTGGGAGCCGGGCTGGAAGGACCTGAAGGTACGGTCGCTATACGACGGCGAGATCGCGCGCCCGACAGAGCCGGTGATGCATATCGAGGGCGAGTACGCGTCGTTCGCGCATCTCGAGACGCTGTATCTCGGCGCCCTGGCCGAGGGCTCGCGGGTCGCGACGAATACGCGCGAGGTGGTCACGGCGGCGAACGGAAAGCCGGTCATCATGTTCGGCGCGCGCCACGAGGGTCACGAAGCGCAAGCGGGCTCCGGCTACGCGGCGTACATCGGCGGTGCGGTCGCGGTGTCGACGGACGAGCAGGGCGAGTGGTGGGGATCGAAGGGCCTCGGCACCGTGCCGCACGCGCTCATCGCGGCCTACGGCGGCGACACGACGGTCGCGACGCTCAAGTTCGACGAGTACGTGAACCGCGCGCCGGAGGCGGTCGGCCACCTCACCGCGCAGGGAACGCCCGAGGGGCACGTGAACGTCACCGCGCTCGTCGACTTCCGCAACGACGTCGTGAATACATCGCTCGGCGTCGCGCACGCGCTCGGACAGCGGCTGTGGGGTGTCCGCGTCGACACGAGCGAGTCGCTCGTGGACCTCTCGATCGTGCGCGAACTGCAGGAGAAGGAGGGTCTCGCGGGCACCAGCGACGTCCGCGGCGTCACACCGCGCCTCATCCAGCTGCTGCGGGCCGCCCTCGACGACGCCGGCTACCGCCATGTGCGGATCGTCGCCTCCGGCGGCTTCGACGCGGAGAAGATAAGGCGCTTCGAGGCGCTCGGCGTTCCGGTCGACGTGTACGGCGTGGGTTCGGCCCTCGTTCACGGGAGCGGCTTCGACCACACCGCGGACATCGTTCGCCTGGGCGGGAAAGAGCTCGCGAAGACCGGTCGGCGATACATCGAGTCGGATCGGCTTCATCCGGTGGACTGGAAAGCGCTGGTGGAAGAAGCCGATTGGGTCTCTCAGAGCTCCTGATCCTGTTCGTTGGCCTGGCCGTCGCCGGCCTGGCCAAGGGACTCGCGGGAATGGGGCTGCCTCTCATCGCGACTCCGATCCTCGCCGGCGTGTTCGGTCCACGGCTCGCCGTAGCGATCGTGACCATCCCGATCCTCGTGTCCAACTCGCTGCTCCTCATCCAGGGCTTCCGCAAACGGGAGCTGCTTCGCGGGATCGTGCCGCTCTTCATCGCGTCGATCATCGGGACAGCGATCGGAACGCTGCTCCTTGCGAGCCTCGATCAGCGGACGTTCGCGATCCTCATCACGCTCGTCGTCGTGGTGTTCCTCGCGCGCGGCGAGCGTCTCCTCGGTGATGACCCGGCCGCTCTGAGAGCGCGCGTCCTCGGACCGCTGATCTGTTTCGTCGGTGGCGTGCTGCAGGGAACGACCTCGATCGCCAGCCCGCTCGTCGGTTCTTACTTCCACAGCCGGCGCCTGAGTGCCGCGGACTTCGTCTTCACGCTCGCCGCGATCTTCGAGGTCAACGCGATCGTCCAGGTGATCGGCTACTCGGCGCAGGGCCTCTTCACGCCCGAGGTCGTCGCGCTTGGATTGCTCGGTCTCGTCCCAACGCTGCTCGCGCTCGCAGTGGGCATCGCGCTGCGCGGGCGCCTCGATCCGCAGCGCTTCCGCCAGTTCATCGTCGCGCTGATCGTG
>DATDEH010000024.1 GCA_036523395.1 Candidatus Limnocylindria bacterium
CACGACACCAGTCGGGATCACGACCGGCAGCGGATCGACGCCGGGCGACGACAGCACGAACGAACCAGGCGTGCGCTCACTGACCTGACCGCAGCGAACGACCGTGTCGGTCGCGTTCGCGCTTATGCCAACGATTGCGGCAAGGATCGCGATGGCAAAGAGCACGGGAAAGAATCGCATGTTGAGTTAGAGGAGCAAGGGACATGCCTGCTCGTGACGCGTCGTCGATCGGCGTCACATCGTGCTGGGGTCGCGTACCTGCAGCCCGGCGATCCCTTTGAAGTCGCGAGCGTTACGTGTCACGAGCTCGAGCCGGTGCTCTAGCGCGGTGGCGGCGATGAGCGCATCGGACATGTCGACGCGGACGCGCGCGAGCCGACCAGCGTGTTCTGCGATCGTCCCGTCGACGTCCAGTTCGCGGAATGGCGAGAGCAGGACACGAACGGCTTCCTCGTCTTTCGCGCGGCCACTGAAGAGCTCGGCCTTCGTGACGACCGAATACGCGACGCGATGTCCGGTGACGGCCAGTCGACGAGCCCCACGGAGTACGTCGATGAGGACGTCGGTATCGAGCAGCAGGTCAGCCACGCAATCCCAGTCGGCGCTCGCGTTTCCTCCAGGCGCCGTGTCGCGGTGGGATCTTGAAGTCGGGGATCGAGCCAAAGCTCTCGTCGAGGATCCGCTGGGTGTCGGCTGTGGCCGGAACGCCGATGTACGCGTCGATCGCGTCGCGGACGACCGCCGCGAGCGTCTTGCGCTCTCGACGACGGCGAGCGTCAAGCGCCTTTCGTTGCTGCTCGGTCAGGTAGATCTGCGTTCGGGTAGCTCCCATATACAGCACAACATACAGCATGACGCAGCTCGGCTTATGCGCCATCCATTCGTACGGACGGTCCTTGCGTGAGCAGCGGCTACGTCGAGCTGCACTGTCACAGCTCGTATTCCTTTCTTGATGGCGCTTCCGATGTAGAGGAGCTCGTCGCCGCGGCAGCCGAGCGGGGGATGGATGCGCTCGCGCTCACCGACACGAACGGCCTCTACGGCGCGGTGCGTTTCTGGAACGCCGCGAAGGACGCGGGCATCCGGCCGATCTATGGCGCGGAGATACAGACGCTCGACTTCGGGCATCTCGTGCTCATCGCGCGCGATCGCATCGGGTGGCGGAGCCTCTGCCGCACGATCTCCGCGGCGCAGCTCGCGGGCGAGAAGACGAAGCCGCGCGCGACGCTCGCGCTCATCGCTGAGAACGCCGAGGGCCTCTTCGCACTCACCGGCTGCGCGTACGGCGCGGTGCCGCGCGCGATGCGCGGCGGCGACGTTGACGCGGCGCGCGAGGCGCTCTCACGGCTCGCGGGGATCTTCGGCGAGCGCTGCTTCGTCGAGCTCTCCGACCACCTCGACCCCGACGACCCGGCGCTCTGCGATGCACTCGCGCAGCTCGCGTCAGAGCAGGGCCTCGGCGCGGTCGTCACGAACAACGTGCATTACGCGCGACCGGAGGGCCGGCGGCTGCACGATGTGCTGCGCTGCATCGACCTCGGCGTCACGCTCGACGACGCGGGGAACCGGCTCAAGCCGAACGGCGAGTACTGGCTGAAGGACGAGACGATCCTTCGCGAGCGGCTTGGGCGGCACGCTGAGGCGTTCGCGAACGCGCGCGCGATCGCGGACGCGTGCACGCTCGACCTCGAGACGATCGGTCCCGGCGGCGGACGCGCCCTCGGCTCCATGGTCGGCCAGGACCGCCTTCCCGGCTTCCCGGTGCCGCAGGGTCACACCGCGTTCTCCTTCCTCTACGCGCTTTGCCAGGAGGGCGCGCGTGACAAGTACGGGCTCATGACGCCGGGTGTCGGGATGCAGCTCGCGCACGAGCTCAGCGTCATCGACCACTGCGGCCTCGCGGAGTTCTTCCTCATCAACTGGGACATCGTCCGCTTCTGCAAGGAGCGGCGGATCCCGGCGCAGGGTCGCGGGTCCGCGGCCGACTCGATCGTCGCGTACGTGCTCGACATCACGAAGGTCGATCCGATCCAGCACGAGCTGCTCTTCGAGCGTTTCCTCACCGAGGACAGTCGCACGATGCCGGACATCGACCTCGACATCGCGTCGAACGACCGCGAAGAGGTCATCCAGTACGTGTACAAGAAGTACGGCGAGCGCTACGCGGCGATGGTGTGCAACGTGGTGACCTATCGCGCTCGGTCCGCGAGCCGGGAGATCGCGAAGGCGCTCGGCTTCCGTGACGAGACGGTCGACCGCATGGCGAGGTCGATCGACCAGTACAACGTCGATCCGCGCTCGCGCCCCAGCGCGGCGCAGCACCCCGCGTACAAGCATCCGAACCGCGAGGCCGAGCACGGCTGGGAAGCGCCACGAGCGGTCGCGGACACGCTCGAGGACCTCACGAGCTTCATGGACGAGAAGGAGCGCACGCGATTCCCGCTGTTCCGCGAGCTCACCCTCGCGATCGCCGATTTCCCGCGCCACCTTTCGATCCACAACGGCGGCATGCTCATCACGGCACAGCCGCTCGTGGACACCGTGCCGATCGAGCGCGCGACGATGCCCGACCGCAACGTCGTGCAGCTCGACAAGCGCGATGTCGAGGACCTCGGTCTGGTGAAGATGGACCTCCTCGGCCTGCGCACGCTCTCGCTCATCAAGGACGCCGTCGCCGACATCGAGGCGCGGCACGGCGAGCGTCTCGAGCTCGGGACCATCGCGCTCGACGACGAGGCGGTCTACGACCTCATCTGCGAGGTCGACACCATCGGCCTCTTCCAGGTCGAGAGCCGCGCACAGGCGTCGGCGCTTCCGCGCGTGCGTCCGCGCTGTTTCGCGGACATCGTCGTGCAGGTCGCGATCATCCGACCCGGCCCGCTGCAGGGGAACATGGTGAATCCGTACATCAACCGCCGGCAAGGTCGCGAGCCGGTGACGTACGCGCATCCGCTGCTCGAGCCGAGCCTCAAGGAGACGCTCGGCGTGATCCTCTTCCAGGAACAGATCCTGCGCGTGGCGATGGCGGTCGCGGGTTTCTCACCGGCCGCGGCGGACAAGCTGCGCCGCGCGATGAGCCGCGCGCGCTCATCGGCCGATATGGAGAAGCTGCGCGCGCCGTTCGTCGAGGGCGCGCGCGCGAAAGGTGTGGGCGACGATGTCGCGAACGAGATCTTCCGGCAGATCGCGGCGTTCGCCGAGTTCGGATTCTGCAAGAGTCACGCGGCCGCGTTCGCGCTCACGGCGTACCACACCGCGCATCTGAAGCTCTACTACCCGTCAGAGTTCTACGTCGGTCTTCTGAATAACCAGCCGATGGGGTTCTATTCACCCGCGGTCATCGCCGGCGACGCGAAGCGGCATGGTGTCGCGATCCTGCCGGTCGACGTGAACCTCTCACGAGAGAAGGCCGTCGTCGAAGAGTGCTCCGATGGAGGCGCGATGCATCCCGTCGACAGCTCGAACACGATCGCGCGCCGTCGCACCTGCCGCACGCACGACGTGCGGCTCGGATTCGAAAGCGTGAAAGGGCTCGGAGCGGCCGAGGCGAAGGCGATCGTCCAGGAGCGGGAGAAGGCCGGACCCTACGTCGCCTTTGACGAATTCGCGCGGCGCGTCGGACTCAAAGAGGAGGCGCTGCGCAATCTCGCGCTGCTCGGTGCGTTCGATGCGTTCGGCGAGGCGCGTCGCGAGCTGCTGTGGCGCGCGCGCGACGCGCATCGCACCTCGCCGGCGTTCACGCGTCCGGCGCTCGCGCTTCCCACGTCCGATGCGCCTGCGCTGCCCGTGCTCACCGAGCAGGAGCGCGTCGCGCTCGATTACCGCATCACCGGCATCCCCACCGGGCCGCAGATCATGCGCTTCTACCGCGCGGATCTGGACCGTCGCGGCGTGCTCACCGCAGCCGGGCTGGCGGGCCACAGCCACGGCGCCACGGTGCGCATCGCTGGGGCGGTCGTGGTGAAGCAGCATCCCGAGACGGCGAAGGGTCACGTATTCCTATCCCTCGAGGACGAGACTGGTATGTCGAACGTGATCATCCGGCCCGCCACCTACCGCCTGCACAAGCGCGTGCTCGATGCGAATGCCGCAGTTGTGGTCACCGGGACGCTTCAGGCGGTCGACGGGGTGATTTCCGTACTGGCGATGCGGCTCGACGGCCTCGCGCTCTTCGTGAAGATCGCCGCCCGCGAGTGGCAGTGATCGGCCTACGGCGACCCCCGCCGGGGCGGTATCGGTCGGCGGTCAAAGCGGTAACACCATCTTGTGACCCCCTCTAGTTCGACCGCAGACTGCCCGAAGTAACAGCAAGCAGGCAAGGACGGTTGGCCTGCATCGGTACGCGCCGCGACGCAGGAGTGGGGAACAAGGTGGACGACCTGAGCGCAGGTCGGGCAGAGGATCTGCTCGATTCGATCTTCCGTGTGGCCACGGAGCTGGTCCGAGGCGAACGCGCTTCGCTGATGCTTCGCATGGACGCGACGAATGACTTTGTGATCGCTCACGCGCTGGGCCTCGCCGAGTCGGTCAAGCGCGAGGTCCGCGTGCGGCCCGGTGAGGGCGTCGCCGGGCACGTGCTCGCGTCGAAACGCTCGCTCCTGGTGCGCGGCGGCGAGGCGCCCTACACGGTGAGCGGCGGCCAGTACCGCTCGGACTCCTTCGTATCGGTCCCGATCATGATCGACGACGACGCGCGCGGCGTCCTCAACGTCACCGACCGCTTCGACGGACGCCCGTTCGGGGAGACGGACCTCGCGACCCTGGAGATCCTGGCCAGCCACATCGGTGCGTGCCTGGTCCAGCAGGAGCAGGGCGAGGCCCTGCAGCGGCTCGCCGAGACCGATCCGCTCACGTGGCTCTTCAATCGGCGCCACTTCGACAAGCGGCTCGAGGCCGAGACGAACCGCGCGCTGCGCGCCGAGCATCTGCTCGCGCTGCTCATGATCGACGTCGACAAGTTCAAGCTCATCAACGATCGCTTCGGTCATCGCGTCGGCGATCAGGTCCTCAAGGCCGTCGCGTCCGCGGTGAAGCAGGCGGTGCGTCTGTACGACGTGCCGACGCGCTACGGCGGCGACGAGTTCGCGATCATCCTGCCCGAGGCGGACACCGAGGTCGCTACGCGAGTCGCGCGCCGCGTTCTCGAGAAGGCGGAGACCGTTGCTCTGCCCGGCGAGCTGCGCGATGCCGGGCTCCCGCTCAGTCTTTCGATCGGCGTTGCGACGTTCCCGCGTCCCGCCGGCGACGCGAACGCGCTCGTCGAAGCGGCGGACGGCGCGATGTATCGCGCGAAGTCCGCTGGCGGCGGCATCCGCGTCTGGGAGCACGCGTTCGCGGACGGTCCGCGCGGCGCGATGCGACCCGCGCGCGCAGCGCTTCCTCCGGCGCCGTACCTGTCCGACCCCGCACGTCTCGCGACGCGCGAGTTGCAGCAGCTGATCCCGGTCGCGCTCGCGCAGGAATTCAACGTCGCGGTCGTGGGGCACGAGGGCCAGGTCCTCACCGTCGCGTTCCCGTCGCCGAATCCCGCGGCGGTCGACACGATCTCGAAGGCGACAGGCTTCGCGGTCTATCCGGTCTTCAGCAACCCCGCTGATCTCCAGGCGACGCGGCGGAGGCTCGCGGCCGCTTAGCTCGTCCCCGTCAGCTTCGGTCGCGTGTCTTCGCGCTGCACGCCGCCGTCCGCGCCGCGGAAGAGATAGCCGACGCCGGGCACGGTCTGGATCACATCTCGTGGCTTGCCATCCTGCGTGAGCTTGCGACGAAGGCGACTCACGTTGAGCTTCACGAGGTCGCCGCCGACGTCGGCGTCGTAGCCCCACACGCCTTCGAGGATCTCCTCCTGCGTGAGGACGCGACCGGGGTTCGCCATGAAGTGGCGGAGCAGCTTGAACTCGGTCGGCGAGAGATGCACCGGCACATCCGCGGTCGTGACCTCGTGCGTCGCCTCGTCGAGGACGAGATCGCCGGTGCGATACACGACCGGCGCCGGCCGCCCGCGCGTGCGCACGGAGCGCCGGAGGATGGCCTTCACGCGCGCGACGAGCTCCTTCGGGCGGAATGGCTTGGTGATGTAGTCGTCCGCGCCGAGCTGTAGGCCGCGGAGGATGTCGCTCTCGTCCTGGCGTGCGGACAGAAGCAGGACGGAGACGTGTTCGTCGACGTGGCGGATCCGCTCGAGGACCACGAAGCCGGTCAGCTTCGGCAGATTGATGTCGAGAACGACGAGGTCAGGGTGTTCCCGGCCGACGGCCTCGACCGCGGACTCGCCGTCGTACGCCCGTACGACGTCGTATCCCTCTCGGCGCAATGCATAGTCAAGCAACTCAACGAGATCGCGGTCGTCATCGACGACCAAGAGCTTCACTAGGCGCCTGCCTCCTCCGCGAGCTGTCGAGCCTTAGGAAGTGTGAAGTGTACCGAAGTGCCACGTCCGACTTCACTCTCGATGCGGATATCGCCGCCGTGCGCGACCACGATCGCGCGGCAGATCGTGAGCCCCAGACCCAGGCCGCCCGCCTGTTCGCGGACCTCGCGCGACCGGAAGAAGCGCTGGAAGAGGCGCGGCTGCTCGTCGAGCGGGATGCCTGGCCCCTGGTCCACGACGCTCACCTGCACGAACCCATCGCGGCCCTCGGTCGCCACGGTCACCGTCGTCGCCTCCGGCGCGTAACGGCTGGCGTTCGCGATGAGGTTCGCGAGGACCTGCGCGGTCCTGCGCGGGTCGGCGAGGACGCGGTCGAAGTCCGGGCGCAGCCGTGTCTCGAGCTTCTGCTGCTTCGCGTCCAGCAGCGTCTGGGTGAACTCCATGGCCTCCTGCAGGCAGCTGCGGACGCTGGCCGGCACCGCGCGGACCTGGAACGTGCCGGCTTCGATGCTTCCGGCGTCGAGCAGGTTCTCGACGAGATACTCGAGGCGCAGGGCGCTGCGCCGGAGCGTCGACACCATCGTCACGAGCTGCGCGGGCGGCATCGAGAGCGCGTCGTCGACGAGCAGATCGAGCGTCGCCGAGAGCGCGGCGATCGGCGTGCGCAGCTCGTGCGCGACCTGCAGGAGGAAGTCCTCCTTGAGCCGCAGGAGCTCGGCCTGCGCCGTGACGTCGCGGATCGTGTGGAGGATGCCGCGCTCCCCGATCGCGGTGCTCACGATCTCGAGCACTCCCATGCGGTCCTCGCGCGGGAACCAGGTGCGCCGCACGTGGTGGCCGTCGGTGTCCTGGACCGTCGTCGCACCGGACACGAGGAGCAGCTCCTCGAAGCGACGGCCGTTGAGGGATTCCTCGCCGAGGACGCGGAACGCCGCCGGGTTCGCGCTTGCGATGGTGCCGTCCGGCGCGGTGAGGATGATCCCATCCGCGAGCGCGACGAAGGCGTCCTGTATCGCCAGCGCCTCGATCGCGCGGTCTTCGTTGCGCCGACCGAGGGAGCGTCGTCGCTCCGGTGGCCGCTCGCTCACTGCGTCGGGATCCGCAGGCGCACGCGCGTGCCCTGCCCGGGGCTCGAGTCGAGCGAGAGCTGCGCTCCGATGAGACGCGCCGACTCGCGCATCTGCAGCAGGCCCAGGCTCCCGCGCTGCGCGTAGCTCTGCAGCACCGCCGCGACGTCGAATCCCTGACCGTCGTCCTCCACGACCGCGACGACCGTGTTGTCATCGTCGTACACGTCGATCGCGACGTTCGCCGCGCGGCCCGTCTTGATCGCGTTGTTCGCGGCCTCACGGATCACCGTGAATGCGCCGGCCTCGATCTCGGGCGCCATCCGTCGCTCCGACTCTATGCGCCGCGTTGTCACGTGCGAGCCATTCATGCCGTCGACCCGCTTCGCGAGCGCGGCGATCGCCGCCGGGAGGCCGCCGTCCTCGAGCGCGAGCGGACGCAGCGCGAAGAGGATGTCGCGGAGGCCCGCCTGCTGCTCGATGAGTCGAGCACGCAGGGGAACGAGATCGGCGAGCGCGCCCTCGACGTCTGTGGCGGCGCGCCGCGTCACGAGCTCGATGCTGATCGCGGCGTTCGCGAGCGTCTGCGCGACACCGTCGTGAAGCTCCCGCGCGAGGCGGTGTCGCTCCTCCTCGACGACCTTCACGACCCGCAGGCGTTCCGCCGCGAGCTCCTCCGAGAGCTCGACGAACTCGAGCGCCACGCCGGCGGCGCCGGCGAGGGCCTGGATGAATCGCTCGTCGTCTTCCTGGAAGATGCCCTCGCGGTCGTTCACCGCCTGCAGCACGCCGAGGCGGCGGTGGTCGCGAGCGTCGATCGGCGCGACGAGCATCGAACGGGTCCGGAACCCGGTCCGGGCGTCGACGCTCGGGTCGAAGCGCGGGTCCTCGTATGGCGCGTCGATGCGGAGAAGACGGCCCGTGCGCGCGACCTCGGCCGCGAGGCCCCGTCCATCCAGCGGCAGGCGGATCTGCTTGAGCTCGCTCTCCGTGAGCACGCGCGACCAGAGCTCGTTCTTACCCTGATCGATGACGTAGAGCGTCGCGCGCTCGCAGTCGAGCATGCGCATCGCGGTGGCGACGATGCGAGTGAGGACTCGGTCGATGTTGGCTTCCAGCGCGAGGTCCTGCTGCAGCTGCAGCAGCTCCTCGAGCTGCGCGGAGTCGTTCAGGTTGGCCATGCGCGCTGATGCTAGCCGCGCACGCGCGCAGACCGGTTGTTTTTCTTGGCGTGCTAGTTGAAGGGCTCGGCGCGCCGCAGCAGCTCTTCGAGTCCGGGCTCGTTCGGATCGCGCGGCCGGCCAGGATGGATGATCGCGACCTGGCAGCCTTCGGCGGCCTCGACCAGCGTGCGGAACGGGCCCGCGGCGGGATCCTTGATGAAGGCCTGCTTGTTCTCGTTGTACGCGAACATCGCGCCGTTCAGCAGCACGCACTCGTTGCATGTGGTGCATCGCGGCGTCTCGATGTAGGGCTCGTCGGAGTTCGGTGCCGCCGCGTCGGTGGCCGCCGCGGCGAGAGTGTCGGCTTCCGGCGGCGCGGCGTCCGGCGCCTCCGCGGCCACGCTCGTGGACGGCGCGGTCGCGTCGTGCGGCGCGAGCTCGCACAGACGAAGCCAGCCCGCGATCGAATGGCGGGCCGCTCTGACGAGCTGCTCGTCGACGACGAGCTTCTGAACGTGCTGTGCCATGTCGATGCCGTACACGAACGGCAACGTGTGCTGCCAGTCGGGGCGGTCATCCAGCCAGGTCCCCATGTCGACCAGCGTGCCGGTCTCGCGGGCGGTCGGCACACGCGCGAAGTGCGACGCGAGGAGACGGTCCGCAGCCGCGAAGTCCACGAAGGTAAAGGGAACCCGCTCGACCACGCGCTGTTGACCGGCGTCGGCGTACGCCAGCTCGTGCTCCGGCCAGGTCCGCTCGGGCTGCGGGTTGCCGTCGAGAGAAAGCTTCACCGTCGCGGTCGGGTCGTAGCTGAAGATCGGGAATGCCCGCGACTCCAGCGCGGCGGCCGCGACGAGATACGGCGGCACCTGCGTGCCTGGGATCGCACCGGAGAACACGCTGATGAGCGACGGCCCGGGAGCCGACAGCGCGCTCGACAGCCGGTCGCGCACTCGGTACAGATGCGAGCTCGGCGACTGCAGAACGAACGCGCCGCCGAGGCCGACGGCGGTCGTCGCAAGACGCGTCTCGAACGACACGGCGAGCTCGCCCGACGAGATCTCAAGGAGGTCGTCGCTCACGACGAGGAGCTTCAACGGAGCGGACGACGACAGGACCTCGAGCAGCTGCGTTCGCCCTTCGCTGCCCCGCGCGCCCTCGATGCGTACCAGGTAGCTCGGGAAGCGGGCCAGATCCTCGGGCCGGAGCGCCCGCTCGTCGACGGTGGCGAAGTAATCGTCGTGCGTCGCGTCAACGTAGTCGCCTTCGACCTCGAGCTCGGCGATGGCGATCGCTCGGACCAGGCGCGCAGCCGCGGGCAGCCGCTCGCGGAACGCGGCAAGCGCGACGTCGGCTCGTGAGAACGTGAAATCGAACCCGCTCGCGGCGCCGAAGAACGGCTCGGTGCGTAGGGTTTCGAGCGCGGCTTCGATGCGGTTTCGGCGCGCGTCGCTGAGGTTGCTCGCACCCGACGGCTTCGCCAGAAGACGCGCCATCGCGTCGAAGTCGAAGAGCTCCTGGTGCTTCGGACCGATCGCGCTCTTCAGCGCCGCGGGCGTGCGTCCGGACCGCGACCGCAGATGATCGGCCCGCAGCAGGTCGCCAAGGCGCGCGATCAGGCCGTCGAGATGTCGGCGCATCGTTGCCATGCGGCGGCGCTCGATCGTCCGCCAGACGTGCGTGACAAGCCGCTCGGGAAGGTGCTTGTCGCAGTCCACGACCTCTCCGTCGATGCGCAGCGCGGCGCGGGCGCTGGCGAGGTCGCTCGCGAGCGGCGCGCCGCCGCGCGTGGCGAGCCGGTCCGCCGCGCGTTGCCACAGCGATGTCAGCGATCCGAACGCTCCTTTGGCGAGGAGCACGCGGATCTCCCGCTCCAGCCGCAGCACGCTGCGCCGCATCCGCTCGCCGGCCATACCGCGCGGAGCGACCTCACGCAACAGCTCGTCGACGACCGACGTGAGACTGCGCGCGAACTCGTCATCGCCCTCGACGAGGACGATCGGGAAGTCATACCGAAGCGCGGTGAGGTCGTGGAAGGCCGCAAAGAGCGCGGGCCGTAAATGGGCCGGCGGCGTGAGCGCGGCGTCGAGACGCGTGCCGGTGAGGTGGAAGAAGTGAAGGTCCCTCACCGCGGCCTCACGCTGCCGGCCCTGGCGCGCCGGGCCAGACCGTGAACTTGTCGAGCTCCGCCTCGAGCCCGCGCCGGACCAGCTCGGGCGTGTGCGGCTGCCCGGCATGGCGCAGGTCCTCGTAGCAGGGGACGGTCTCGTCGCGGAAGAGGATGCCCACCGGGATCGGATCCTCGATCGATGCGATCTCGCGTGCGCGATCGATGCTGGATGCGTCGTGCTCCCGCTGGTTGGTGTAGACCTTCGCGAGCGCCGCGCTCAGCGTCAGCTCGTTCCGCAGGATGAGCGTGCGCTTGGGATCGAGCACGAACGGATCGAACGCGCCAGGCTGGAACTCGGGGCAGCGCTGAACGATCCTCACGAATGACAGACCCTTGTGCCGGTACGCCGCGGCGATGATCTCGGCGAGCAGCTCGGGGATCCAGTCGACCGCCTGCGCGACGAAGGAGACGTTCTGCACGCCGAGCGTGACGGTGAGCGGATTGAGCGGCGCGAGGTACGAGCCTTTCGGCGTGGTGTTGCTCTTCGTGCCGAGCGGTGAGGTCGGTGAGACCTGCTTCTTCGTGAGGCCGTAGATCCGGTTGTCGTGCAGCAGGACGGTGAGGTCCATGTTGTACCGCAGCGCGTGGATCCAATGGGCCGCGCCGATGGAGAGGCAGTCGCCGTCGCCGGTGCTGACGAAGACATGGAGGTCCGGGCGCGACATCTTCACGCCTTCGGCGAGCGGCAGCGCGCGGCCATGCAGCCCGTGGAAACCGTACGTGTTCATGTAGTGAGGAAGCCGGCTGGAGCAGCCGATGCCCGAGACGAACACGGTCTTCTCTGGCGCGAGCTTCTCGTCGCGGCAGAGGCGTTGGACGGCGCTGAGGATGGCGTTGTCGCCGCAGCCGTTGCACCAGCGCGGCACGCCGGTCTGGTAATCGGCGAGCTCGCGAGGCTCCTGCGTGGTCGCGAGGAGACACTCGGTGAGCGAGAGGCTCATACCGGCACCAGCTCGCGCTCGACCACCGCGAGCGCAGCCGCGCGGATGCTCCGGGGCTTGATGGGCCGGCCGCGGACTTCGGTCCAGCACTCGACGTCGACCAGGAAACGCGAGCGGAGGAGCATCGCGAGCGCCGAGTGGCGGCGGTTGTCCGCATCGATCAGCGTGTCCTCCAGGCGGTCGGACCAGTTCGATTCGATCGTCATGACCTTCCCGAAGCTGCGCAGGATCTCGCCGATGCCGGACGGCATCGGCTGGATGAACCGGAGGTGGAGCGACGACACGCGGTGACCCTCGGAGCGAAGCTGCGTGACGGCCTCTTCGATGGCGCCCTTCGTGCTGCCCCAGCCGACGAGCAGGAGATCGCCCTCCGCCGGGCCAAAGACCGGCGGACAGCGCAGCGTGCGCTGGAGCGCCGCGAGCTTGAGGCTGCGATGGCGAAGGCCGTCCTCGTTCGTCTGCGAGTCGTACGCAACGTGGCTGTCGCGGTCGTGCGCCAGGCCGGTGACGGTGTGCATGCCGTGCGGCTGCCCGGGGATGGAGCGCCGCACGAGCCCGGTGGTCGGGTCCCAGTCGTACGGCTTCGCGCCGGGCGCGACCGCGCTCTGATCGACCGGGGGAGCGAGCCATTCTTCGTCAAATACCGGGCGGCTGAACGGCTGCTGCGCGGTGGCGAGGCTCGCGTCGGAAAGCACCACGACCACCGTGTTGAAGGTCTCGGCGATCTTGCGCGCCGTGATCATCGCGTAGAAGCAGTCCTCGATGCCGTCGACGGCGAGGACGACCTTCGGCGCGTCGCCGTGCGAGCCGAACATCGCGGCGAGCAGGTCGCCCTGCTCGGCCTTCGTGGGTTGTCCCGTGCTCGGACCGCCCCGCTGGACGTCGACGACCACGAGCGGGATCTCGGCCATGACCGCGAGACCGATGGCCTCCTGCTTGAGCGAGAAGCCGGGCCCGGAGGTGATCGTCACGGCGCACTTGCCCGCGTACGAAGCGCCGATCGCGAAGGTGCACGCCGCGATCTCGTCCTCGGCCTGGTGCACGACGCCACCGATCCGCTCGAAGATCTCGCTCAGGTAGTGGGACGCTGATGTCGCCGGGGTGATCGGGTACATCGCGCAGATCTCCATGCCCGAGGCGAGGATCCCGAGGGCGAGCGCGGTGTTGCCGTTCATGACGACCTGCGTGTCGCTCGGGGGGACCGCGGGGACCCGGTACTTGAAGTCCAACTTCGCGTCCGCCCACGCGCTGCCGGCCTCGAGCAGCTGGATGTTCGTCGCGATGACCTTCTCGTCCTTCTTGCCGAACGTGATGGCGATCTGCTCGCGCGCGAGCGCGAGGTCCAGGTCGTAGATGCTGCAGAGCATCCCGAGCACGAACATGTTCTTGCCCTTACGTGGATCGGAGACGAGCTGCCGGCACTCGCGTTCCATGGGGATCTCGATGACGCGGTAGCCCTCGGCGACGATCATCTCGTACGTCTCGAGGTACGCGCGCACGATCGTGGGATCGCGGTGCTCGCGCCACATCGATTCGAGCAGGATCGTGCAGCCCGGTTTGAGCTCGCCGGCGCGCACGCGTCCGAGCAGTACCTGCTCGTTGAAGGCCACCACGAGATCGACCTCGTCTCCGCCATTCGTGACCGGTCCGGAGCCAAGCCGCACGCGGTTCCCGCTCGCGCCGGCGATGCTGCGCGCCGGCGGCTGGATCTCGGCCGGGATGATCTCCACGGTCCAGATGCCGTTGCCGGACTTGGCCGCGATCGCGGCGAACGCCTGCCCGCAGCGCTGCGCGCCCTCGCCCGAGTCGCTGATGATCTCGACGATGTGCTCGCTGATGGTCGTGGTCATGCGACCACCAGCCGCGCGTGGTTCCGCTGACCCTCGGCGATGCCGAAGAGGGCCTCGCCGGCAGCGGTCTCGTCGTAGACACCGTCGGTTTCGCGCAGCCCGAGGTAGCGCTTCATCGAGCGGGCGGCCCTCCGGCCCGCCCCCATGGCCTCGATGACCGTTGCCGCGCCGGTGACGATGTCCCCGCCCGCGAACACGCCGGCGATCGAGGTCGCGAGATCTTGGTCCACCCTGATGTATCCGCGGTCGTCCAGCGCGAGCTTCGAGGTCTGACCGATGACCGGGTTCGCGTTGGTGCCGATCGCGAACACCACGGTGTCGCACGGGATCTCGAACTCGCTGCCTTCCACCGCGACGGGGCGGCGGCGTCCGGTGCCGTCGGCCTCGCCGAGCTCCATGCGCCGGCTGCGGATCGCGCGGACGCCGCGCTTGCCGTCGTCCAGGATCTCGATCGGATCGGTCAGCCATTCGAAACGCACGCCCTCCTGCTCGGCGTGGTGCAGCTCCTCGCCGCGCGCCGGCGCCTCCGCGCGGCCGCGCCGGTACACGCACGAGACGCTCTCCGCGCCCAGCCGCAGGCAGACGCGCAGCGCGTCCATCGCCGTGTTGCCCGCGCCGATGACGACGACGCGGCGGCCGATGGCGATGGGCGTGTCGTACTCCGGGAAGTCGCGCGCGCGCATCAGGTTGCATCGCGTGAGGAGCTCGTTGGCCGAGAGCACGCCGTTGAGCGACTCGCCGGGTATGCCCGTGAAGGTCGGCGCACCCGCGCCGACACCGATGAAGACCGCGTCGAAGTCCATCTCGGTCACCATCTGCTCGACGGTGAAGAGGCGGCCGACGAGCGTGTTGCAGCGGAAGGTGATGCCGAGCCGCGCGAGCTTCTCGACCTCCTGATCCACGACCTCGTTGGGCAAACGGAAGTCGGGGATGCCGTAGCGCAGCACACCACCCGGCTGTTGGAATGCCTCGTAGACCGTGACGCTGCAGCCGGCCTTCGCCATGTCCGCCGCGCAAGCCATGCCCGCGGGGCCCGAGCCGACGACGGCGACCTTCATGCCGCTCGGCTCGATGAACGGGATGCTCGACCAGCCTTCGCTGATCGCCATGTCTCCGACGAAGCGCTCGAGTCGCCCGATCGCGACCGGCTCGAGCGAGTCGCCGACGGTGCACACGCCCTCGCACTGCGTCTCCTGCGGGCACACGCGTCCGCAGACAGCAGGCAGCAGCGTCGTATCGGTGAGGACGTCGTACGCGCCGCGCAGGTCGCTTTCGCCGATGCGCGCGATGAAGCCGGGGATGTCGATCCCGACCGGACAGCCGCGGATGCAGGGCTCGTCCGGGCAGCGCAGGCAGCGCTCGGATTCGCGTAGCGCCTGTTCGAGCGTGTAACCGCACGCCACCTCCTCGAAGGTTCGCGCGCGCTCGAGCGGCGCACGCTCTGTCATCGGCGTGCGCTCCTGCGGGATCGTTCGGATCGTGCGCTTCTTCGCCATCAGCTCACCGTCGCCGGCATCCGGCACGCGGAGCCTTGCTGCCAGCGCTCGAACGCGGCCTTCTCTTCGGGCTTGAACCGCCCAAGGCGGAACATGAGATCGTCGAAATCGACCTCGTGCCCGTCGAACTCGGGGCCGTCGACGCACGCGAAGCGGATGCGACCGGCGACCTTGACCCGGCATCCGCCGCACATGCCGGTGCCGTCGACCATGATCGGATTCAGGCTCACGACGGTGGGGATCTTCCGGCCGCGCGTGACCTCGGCGCAGCCGCGCATCATCACCGGCGGTCCGATCGCGATGAGCTGTCCGATGTCGCTGTGGCGCGAGAGCGCGACCTCGATGCCCGCCGTGACGAGGCCCTTCATGCCGACCGAGCCATCGTCGCTGCAGACGATGAACTCGTCGCAGACCGCGCGGAACTTGTCCTCCCAGAAGACGAGATCCTTGTTGCGGAAGCCGATGACGCCGATGACGTACGCCCCGCGCTCGTGATATGCGCGGGCCTGCGGGTAGACCGGCGCGACGCCGAGTCCGCCGCCGACGCACACGACCTTTGTCGCCGGCCCGATGTGGCTCGGCTCGCCCATCGGCCCGATCAGCGCGTACAGGCTGGAGCCCGCCTGAAGGTCCCGCTGCATCTCACGCGTCGTCTTTCCGACGGCCTGGATGACGAGCGTGATCGTGCCGCGCTCCGCGTCGAAGTCCGCGAGCGTCAGCGGGATCCGCTCACCCTGGGGATGTGACATGACGATGACGAACTGGCCCGGGCGTGCGGCCCTGGCCATCTCCGGATGCCTGACCTCGAGGAGGTACGTCACGTCGGAGAAGTCCTGGCGCCTGACGATCTCGTAGGTAGCGTCCTGTCCCGGCATGTGCCGCCTACTGTTCGCCGAGCGCTCACTGTAGGCGAAGTGCCGGACGGCCCTATGCCGGTGGCCGTTCGTCGCTGACATCTGTCTGACACGGACGCGCGGGGCAGGACCCTATAGGCGCGAGCGGCTCAGCCCGGGCCCCCCAGCCGCGATCTGGCGGACGGTCTCCAGCGTGTCGATCTCGCTCACCGGCTTGTCAGGACGCAGGCGCACGATCCGGGGGAAACGCATCGCGTAACCGGAGTCGTGCCGGTCACTCCGCTGGATCTGGTCGAAGGCGACCTCGATGACGGTGTCCGGCCGGACGATGCGAGCGCGGCCAAGGTCCTTCACCGTCGCCGCGAGGAAGTGCTCGGTCATCTCCGCGATCTCCTTGTCCGTGAGGCCCGAGTACGCCTTGCCGACGACGCGCAGGCGGTCGCCGTCTTTCACCGAGAACGTGTAATCGGAGAGGACGCCGTGGCGCTTGCCGTGACCCCACTCGACCGCGGTGACGACCACGTCGAGCGTGCGCAGCGCCCGCTTTACCTTGAGCCACTCCATCCCGCGCCGCCCCGGCCGGTAGGGCGACCGCGGGTCTTTCACCATCAGCCCCTCGTTCCCGCGCTCGCGCGCCGCGAGGAACTCGCGGTCGAGCGCCGCGACGAGCTCGTCGCCCGTCGCCCGGACGACGGTCTGGCGGGCCAGGCGCAGGGGTCCGGTGAGGGGAAGCCCGCGCAGCAGCTCCTGCCTCTCGGTCAGCGGCAGGTCGAGGAGCGCGCGGCCGTCGCGCTCGAGGAGGTCGAACACGACGAGCGAGGCCGGGAGTCGCTCGCGCATCTCGCCGGACACATCCTTCCGCCCGAGGCGCGTCTGGAACGTGGTGAACGGCACGGCGCGGTCACCGTCGAACGCGAGGACCTCCGCGTCGAGGACGAACGTGCCGGGGATCGCCTGCAGCGCGTCGAGCAGCTCGGGATAACGGCTGGTGACGCGATCGAACGTGCGCGAGTAGAGCTCGACGCGGCCGTCCGCCTTGTGCACCTGCGCGCGCACGCCGTCGTACTTGTCCTCGACGACGTACGGCGCGGGAAAACGCTGCGCGACCTCGGCGAGATCGAGCACCGGCGTCGCCAGCATCATCCCGATCGGACGGAAGTGGGCGAGCGTCGGCTCATCGAGCGTGCCGTGCTTCGCTCGTAGGGCAGCCTCGCCGATGTCGCCCGTGAGCATGTTCGCGCGGGCGACCGCTTCGCGGTCGCGATCGAACCCTTTTGCGATGGCGTCGACGAGCAGACCCTCGCGCAGGCCGATGCGCGTCTCGCCCGAGACGATCTTCACGATGTAGCGCGCCTCGCCGGCGTCGGCGCGGCGCAGCAGCGAGCGCACCAGCTCGCGCTTGTTGTTCGTCCCGCGCACCGCCGCGATCTCGTCGAACGCCGCGGCGACGTCGGCGAGCGTGAGCGGTTCGCCGTCGTGAGGCGAGTCCGCGATGAGGTCGTGCGCCACGTCGCCGAGGTCGGCGTGCCGTTGATAGCTCGCGCGAATGTCCTCGCCGCTCTTTCCGGAGCGCTCCAGCAGCACGTCCGACAGCGCGCTCCAGCCGACCGAGAGCACGCGCTCGTCCTTGCGCGGGAACGGCGCGCCCGCGAACAGCCTGGCCGCGGTGGTCACATCGGCATCGTCCAGGCCCGCCAGGTACGCGCCGAGCGATCGGTTCTTCTCCAGCTTCTTCGTCGTCGCGCGCACGGCGTCCGCTGCGCTCACCCAGTCGGCGAAGCGGCCGCTCACCTAGGATGCGCCCGCAAGGAGGTGCGCATGGGCATCGTCGAGCTGATCATCGTGGTGCTTCTGCTGCTCTGGCTCTTCGGCTACTTCGGCCGCGGTCGTCTCTTCTCGGGCACGCCCGCACTGGCCAGTGGCAACCTGATCCACACACTTCTCGTCATTGTCGTCATCCTCGTCGTCCTGCGGTTGCTCAACATCATCTGACCGAGCCTCGGGTGCCCGCGCGCACCGCTCGCTAGAGTCGAGCGGTGCAGCGGGCCTCCGGCGCGGACCGCGTCTTTCGCGTTCCCTACGGCCACGAGGAGTTGGAGTTCATGCTCCAGCCCTGGTTCGACGTCGACATCGTCGAGTCCGGGACCGCCCCACCCATCGCCGATCTACCGAGTGCGGTCGTCGCGGCCCTGCGTCGACCGCGTGGATCGCCGTCCGTGACACAGCTCGCGCGCGAAGCGATCGCCGGACGGCCGGATGCTGCGGCCGTGATCGCTGTCACCGATCTCACCCGGGCATGTCCCGACGACGTGCTTGTCCCACCCCTGCTTGACGAGCTCAACGCCGGTGGGATGCCGGACGAGCGGATCACGGTGATCGTCGCCGTCGGACTGCACCGCGCGACGACCGACGCCGAGAAGCGTGAGAAGCTCGGCGGCGGCGTCGTCGACCGCGTTCGTGTCATCGATTCGAACGGCCGCGATCCGATGGCGTTGGCGGACCTCGGACCGATACCGCCGTACGGCGTGCCGGGATCCACGCAGCGGATCGTCAAGGACGCGGATCTTGTGATCGCAACCGGCATCGTCGAGCCGCACCAGTACGCGGGGTACTCCGGCGGCCGCAAGACCATCGCGATCGGCTGCTGCGGCGAGCCCGTCATCACGGCCACCCACGGGATGCGTTTTCTCGAAGATCCGGGCGTGCGTCTCGCGAGGATCGAGGGCAATCCGTTCCACCAGACCATCACCGAGATCGCGCGCCGCGCGGGACTGCGCTTCTGCCTCAACGTCGTCACCGATGATCGCGAACGCGTCGTCGCCGTCGCGGCCGGCGCGCCCGATGACGTGCTCCACGATCTCGTCGACGTGGCCGCGCGCCTCTACACGCGGCCGATCGCGAAGCAGTACGACGTCGTGATCGCGGGGGTCGGCAAGCCGAAGGACGTGAACCTGTACCAGGCGTCGCGCGCGGCGACGTATCTGCGCTTCGCGCCGACTCCGGTCGTGCGCGAGGGCGGCGCGATCATCATCGCGGCGCAGCTCGACGAGGGCGCCGGCGAGGGAGCGGGGGAGCAGCGGTTCTTCGCGGCGCTCGAACGCGCCGAGTCTCCCGCGGCGGTGGTGGAAGCGGCGCGTCGGCACTTCGAAGGCGGCGAGCAGCGCGCGGTCATGGTCGCGCTGACGCTCCAGCACTGCCTCGTGATCGTCGCCGCATCCGAGGCGCCCGAGGTCGTGCGGCTCGCGAAGCTGCGCGCCGCCGTCGATGTCGAGGAGGCGCTCGACATCGCGTACGAGCACATCGGCCGCCCGACGCGCGCGAGCGTGCTGCTCGTCCCGCACGCGCTCCACACCCTGCCTGTCGTGCAGCCGCCCGTCGTCGCGTGAGCGCGGAGGTCTCGACCGCCGAGCGCCGCCACCGCCCGCTGTCGGCCGAACAGCTCGAGCGGCTTCGCGAAGCGATCGAACCCGGCGCGACCGACGTGAGCGCCCGGCCGCTCCTGGGCGGCGTCGATACCGCGACCTACGCGCTGCGACTCGAACGCGGTGGCGAGGCACGCGACGTGGTCGTGCGCGTCTACCGGAACTGGGACGGTGAGCAGGACGCGGCTGCGGCAGTGCGGCGGCAACACGCCGTCCTGGGCGCTGTCGCTGCGGTGACCGCGGCCGCGCCGCGACCGATCCTCGCGGATGCCGCGGGCGATCTCATCGGCGAGCCGCTCATCGTCACGTCGTGGCTACCGGGCGCGCCTCAGGCGCCGACGGGACGGGACGACGACGCGTGGGCCGAGCAACTCGCGACGGCCATGGCCGCACTGCATGCGACGCCGCTGAACGGATTGCCCGGCGACTTTCCGCGTCACGGGACAGCAGCTGAGCGCCTCGCGCGCTTTCTCGCACGCGGCGCCGACGTGCGTGACCCGCTGTGGGACAAGATCGGATCGGCGCTCACGCCTCTTGCCGCGGATGTGCGCGCGAATCCTCCAACGCTGATCCACGGCGACTTCTGGTTCGGCAACACGATCTGGGAAGACGGCCGGCTCACCGGCATCATCGATTGGGATGGCGCGGCCATCGCCGACCCGGCGCGGGACGTCGCCGGCGCGCGCAATGACCTCGCGCTGCTGAGCGGCGCGCGCGCGGCAGATGCCTTTCTCGCGCGCTACGAGCGCGAGCGCGGGCCGCTCGCGGACCTCGCGTTCTGGGATCTCTTGACCTCCCTCCCGCCGACGCGCTGGCTTCCGCACTGGGTCGAGGGCTACAGCGATCTGGGTCTCGAGCTTCCTCTCGCGGAGGCCCGAGCAAGGCTCGAGGCGTGGGTCGAGAACGCGCTGGAACGCCTCGAGCGCTAGAGCTCGCGCCGCGGCGGCATGGTTCTCGCTAATGTCCGCACGTGGGCTGTTGCCTCATGGGCTGTCTGCGACTCCTGTTCTTCCAGCTTTGGAAGGTGCTTCTCGCGGCGCTGATCGCGCTCGTATTCGCGCGCGTCGACTCGCACGTCGAGACGCGCTATCCCGACAGCGCCGCGGGGAAGGCCTGGCGCGCATATCGCGGACGGGGAAAGAAGAAGCCGCAGCCCTGAGCGTCGCGCGAGCCAGTGGAAACACCTAGCCTTCGCTCCCGTGCCGGTCGCGATCTTCGACATGGACGGCGTCCTCTATCGGGGCAGCATCCTCATGCCCGGCGCGAAGGAAACGCTCGAACGCCTGCGCCGTGCGGGCTGGCAGATCTTCTTCGCGACGAACAATTCGACCGCAACGCGTGAGGAGTACGTCCAGCGCCTCGACCGGCTCGGCCTGGGCGGCGACGCAGAGCACATCGTGACGAGCGCGTACGCGACCGCGCATTATCTCGAGCGCCTCGATCCGAAACCGCGCGATGTCTACGTCGTCGGCGCGAACGGACTGCGCGATGAGATCCGCGCGACCGGGATCGCCGTGCGCGATGCGTCGTCGCTCCCCGGTGTCGAGCCGCCCCACGAGGCCGCCGCGGACGGCGTCGATCCCGGCGCGATGCGCCGCTACCTCACCAGCGTGGACCTGCCGCCGCCCGCGGATACCGTCGTCGTCGGCCTCGACCTTCACGTGACGTACGCGAAGATCGCCGAGGCGCAGCGATGCGTGCTCGCCGGCGCGCGATTCGTGTGCTCCAACCGCGACCGCGCGTATCCCGTCGAGGGGCGGCTGCTGCCCGGCGCGGGAACCATCGTTGCGGCGATCGAGGTCGCGACCGAGAGTGTCGCGATCTGTATCGGCAAGCCCGAGCCTTTCCTCTTCGAGGAGGTGCTGCGCCGGGCGGGCGAGCGCGACGCGATCGTCATCGGCGACTCGACGGACTACGACGTGGTCGCTGCGCATCGCGTCGGCGCCAAGGGCGTACTGATCCTCACCGGTCTGACGGAGGAGAGCGCCGTCGCGCAGGCGCGCGGGGAGGCGGTGCCGGACCGGGTGGTCCGGTCGCTGCAAGAGCTCTTCACGCTGCCGGAATTCGCGGGGGTCTAGCGGGAGATCACTCCCACGTGATCCCGCGCCCATGGAAGAACTCGCGCAGCTCGGTCTGTTGATCGCGACCACCGTGACCCGCACCGATCGGCGACGCCGCGAGGGCGTCGACGGTCGACGCGATCAGTGACAGCGCGAGCAGCGCTGCGAACAGGATCGCGCTCAGCGAGCGCAGTGGAGCGCGAGCTGCGGTGATCACTGTTCCCACGTGACGCCGACGGGCTCGAGCGGACTGGTCTCCCAGGTCACTCCCTGTGGGATGGGGAGCGGACCGAGATCCGTCCACGCGTTCTCGCGGCCGACCTTGTCTTTCCCGAGTGCACCGCCGGTGCTTGCGATCAGTGACAGAGCGAGCATCGCCGCGAAGGCCAGTCCCTTGATCGTTGTCTTCAACTGATCCCCCTCTACAAAGAAACGCGAACGGCCTCGACTGCCTGCTGGTAGACCTGCTGGTGGGGGCTCTCGGCGCCGCGCGCGCTCTTGCGCCGCTCGCCGATCACGGTCTTGATGAAGGCCTCGACCACCACCGGGTTGAACTGGGTGCCGCTGTTGGCGCGCAGCTCGCGCAGC